>NZ_JBNTJW010000004.1:0-265347 GCF_051195055.1 Halobellus sp. EA9
CGGGCGAGCACTACCCGTCTGGTTCCGCTTCGAGGTATTCCGGGAGTGGATTGATCACGCTCTCGACGACACGTTGGGTCGGAAGTGGGAAGCACCGACCAACGGTATCGGAATCCCGGCGACCTACAGCGAGCTGGACGCGGGCTGAAGCTGCCCGCGTCCAGCGGCAGCCCTGTCTGTGAGCGACAGCTTCGCCTCTTGTCTGGATTGACAGCGCTCTCACTGGCGTGAGACCGCTGTCTTTGTTCGACTCGATGAATCAGTCGCTCCAATCTCGTTCATTTCTCTGCAGAAATCGAGTCAGCAATCAGAAACGATGGGAACTACCGAGTGTCCGGAGTGCGGCTATGACGCCAACGAGGCCGCAAAGCAGTCGGGGAAGAAGCGGGCTGTCATCGGTGGCGTGGTCATCGTACTCTCGTACGGCCTGATGAGTGCGATCAGCGGTGCGTTGCCGAGTTTTCTCGGCTTCGTCGGCCCGGTCATCGCGATCCCGGGCTTTCTTGTCGGCGGCTACGTCGGCTACCAGGGCGTGACCAAGATGCAGGCCGAAGAGAAGACTGCCGCGGACGAGGACACGACCGAGGAACTGTTCCGGGGGGACGACTACGGATCTCTCGACAGCATCACGGATGCGTTCGCGGGCGAGAACAAGGGGTCCGGCGAACCCGAACACGTCCGGCGAGAGCGCAAGCGAAAGCGGAAGGTCCGAAAGCAACGGCGGGAACACGACCTGCCCTCGGCGTGTCCGAGCTGTAGCGCCGACTGGACCGGAGGCGGGTTCGAGATCTACGACGACGGCAATCAGGTCCGATGTCGCGAGTGCGGTCACTCGAAGATGCTGTTCGGCTAATCGGCGGGACCGAATCCGCCGCTCAAATCACTATTCGATCCACAACGTATGTCCGAATCCAACTCTGGAACTGGAGAGAAGTACTGTGTCGAATGTGGGACGGCGCTCGACGCCGGAGTGGGAATCTGTCCGGACTGCGGGGCCGCACAGGATTCCACGATCAATCTGTCCGCCGGGTCGGACGCGACGGCGCTTCGGAATCGAGCCGAAAAAAACCTCCTCGTTGCGGCGCTACTGGGCTTTCTCGCCGGGCCGATCGGGTACTACTACGTCGGGAGAACGAAGCTGGCAGTGATCAATCTGCTAACGCTGAACTATCTCCTGACGGGCATCTTGCTCGTCCCGGTGCACGCGGCCTGGACGATCAAGTCGGCGCGAGATCGACTCGATGACTTGGGCGCCGAATACGACGCCTCGTAGAGCGGCTAGGACACGTCGTCCAGAAACCCCAACAGTTCGTCGTTGACCCGCTTCGAGGCCTCGACGTGGACCAGATGCCCCGCGTCGTCGACGGCGCGGAACTCGCCGCGCGGGAGCCCCGCCGATAGTTCCTGGCCCCGCTCGACCGGCCAGACGGCGTCGTCGGCGCCGTGGATCACGAGCGCCGGTTCGGTAATCTCGTAGAGCGCGTCGGAGACGTCGAAGTCCGAGACGGCAGCCGCTTGGGCCGCCCACGCCGCCCGGTCGGCGTCCTCGCTCGCGCGCCACTCGACCATCCGCTCGACCTCGCCGGGGCGGTCGTCGACGAAGGACGGAGAGAGCGCCGCCGCGAGCGACCGTTCGAGCGCGTCGGGGTCGTCGGGCGCGCCCCACAGCGGATCGAGATCGAGGCCGTCGCCGCGGGCGGCGGTCCCGACGAGCGTGAGGCTGTCCACGCGGGCCGTCTCGCGGGCGGCGGAGAGCGCGACCATCCCGCCGAGGCCCGCGCCGACGACGTGCGCCGAGCGGGCCCCAGCGTCCGAGAGGACCGTCGTGAGGTCGTCGGCGAGCGTCGACACCGAGTACGGGCCCGCGGGCGCGTCCGATCGCCCGCACCCGCGGAGGTCGGCCACGAGACCCCGGTGGGGCCCGGCGACCGCAGCGTGTTGCCAGCCCCACTGCCAGGCGCCGTAGCCGACGTCGCCGACGAAGGCGACCGTCTCGCCCGCGCCGGCCGTCTCGTAGTAGAGGTCGACGCCGTCGTTCGAGACCGTGGGCATACCGGACGGTGGGCCGCGGACGGTTTAGGCGTCCCGGAGGCCGGACGGCGTCGCCTACCCGGCCCGGCAACTGACCGTCCACTCGTCGTCGCCCTCGTATTCGAGGACCGCATCGAAGAGCGTCTTGAGGAGTTCGACGGTCTGGTCGTCCTGGGCGGTCGAATCGAAGAAGAACTGCCCGCACGCGTCGGCCGCGCGCAGCCGGCTCGTGAGGACGTGGAGGAACCGATAGACGATCTGCGGCCCCGCGTACTGGAGGAGCACCGTCAGCGACTCCACGGTGACGACGGGGTGGCTCCACTCGTTCAGGTACGGCGTGAACTTCACGCCGACGCCGGTGAGGTTCGAGGGGCTGGCGACCGTCTCGACCGAGACCGCCTCGGACGCGTCGTCGGCGTCGGCCAGGTCCGGGGTCGTGATCACGGCGGCGTTCGCGGGCCCGCCGTCGACGACGTCGGTCCACTCGTCGTACCATCCCGACGGCGGCGTCGAAAAGTCGACGCCGAGAACGTCGACGTCCGTACAGCCATCGAGAAGCAGGCGCTTGCACTCAGAGTCTGCAGCAGCGGCGGTCTGCGGCCGGAGGACGAGGACGGCACTGGCGTCGCCGGTCTGGGCGACGGCCTGTTCCAGGGAGGGCATAGTGTTAGATCGAGTACATTTATGGATAAGTCTTGTGTGGTCGGAAGTGGCGACAGACGAAAGGACCGGGGGAGCCCGGGGGGTTCAGGCGCTCTGGACCGCGCGGAGGACCTCGGGTGCTTCTTCGAGCGCCTCGTCGAGGGCGTCGACGTCGGGACCGCCGCCCTGTGCGAAGTCCGGCGGGCCGCCCCCGCCGCCGCCGACCTTCGCGGCGAGTCGGCCGACGACCTCGCCCGCGTTGATCCCGGCCTCGTCGGGGACGCCGACGACGAACTGGGCGCTGTCGCCCGCGCCCGAGCCGAGGACGGCGATCGTGCCCTCCTCGACGAGCGCGTTGGCGGTCGCGCGCAGCTCGTCGGCGTCGCCGTCGAGCCGCTGGACGACCGCGGGCGTCCCGTCGACGTCGATTGCGTCCTTGCCGGCCGCGGCGCGCGCCTCGGCGAGCTCGGTCTTCAGCCGGTCGATCGTCTTGCCGCGCTCCTTCCACTCGGTGAAGAACCGCTCGGCGGTCTCGGGGACGTCCTCGGGCGTCACGTCGAGCACGTCGGCCGCCTCGTAGAGCGCGTCCTCGGTGCGCTGGGTAGCCTCGATCGCGGCGTCGCCGGCGGCGAAGGCGATCCGCTCGACGCCGTCTTGGACCGGCTCCGTCGAGAGGATCTTGATCGCGCCGATGTCGCCCGTCCGGCTCACGTGGGTGCCGCCGCAGGCCTGGACGTCGTCGCCGACGGTGATGGTGCGGATCGTCTCGCCCGGCGGGATGCCGCCCTGGTAGAGGTCGAAGCCGTGTTCCTCCTCGGCCTCGTGGCGGTCGGGCCAGCGCTGTTTGACCGTGAGGTTCTGCCGGACGACGTCGTTGGCGACCGCCTCGATCTCCTTCACCTCCTCGCGGGTGATGCGCTCGTAGTGGGCGACGTCCAGGCGGGCGCGGTCGGTGCCCTTCTGCGCGCCAGCCTGGCGGACGTGCTCACCGAGGACCCGCCGCGCCGCGTAGCCGATCACGTGGGTCGCGGTGTGGTGGCGCATCAGGCGGCGGCGGCGCTCGACGTCGAGTTGCCCGCGGACGAACTCGCCCTTCCCGGGGTTGGCGTCGGCGCGGTGGAGGACCACCCCGTTTCGGGCCTGGACGTCCGTGACCTGGACGGTCGCGTCGTCCGTCGCGAGCGTCCCGTGGTCGGCAGGCTGGCCCCCGCCCTCGGGGTAGAACATCGTCTGGTCGAGGACGACGTCGTAGCCCTCCTCGCGCTCGATGACGTCCAGCACGACGGCCTCGAACTCCGTGCGCTCCTGGTCGTCGTAGTAGAGCTTCTCGGTCTCCGGAAGGTCGGCGAGCCGCTCCTCGCGCTCTATGGCCTCGCGGGAGGCGCCCTCGCCGCCGTGGCGGTCGGCCACGAGCGAGTAGAAGTCGTCGGGGACCTCGACGTCGGCGCCGCGCTCGGCGGCGATCTCCTCCACCATCTCGGGCTGGATCCCGTGGGAGTCGTACAGTTCGATGAGCTCCTCGACCGGGATGGGTTCGTCCTTGTCGGCGTAGTCGGCCGCGAGCGTCTCGACCTTCCGGCGGCCGCGTTCGAGCGTCTCGCGGTACTTGCGCTCTTCCGTTCGGACGATGTCGCGGATCGTGTCGCGGTTCTCGTAGCCCAGGCGCTCGGCCTGCATATCGACGAGCTCGTCCAGCGGCGCGTCGACGCCGACGTCGTCGACGAGGCGCTTCGTGCGGCGGAGGACCATCCGCGCGAGGTAGCCCGTGCCGACGTTCGAGGGGACGATCTCGTCGCCGAACATGTACGCCAGCGTCCGGCAGTGGTCGGCGATGGCGTAGATCGTCTCCAGGGGTTCGAGGAGTTCGGTGAGCTCCTCGCGGTCGACGCCGAGCTCGTCGGCGACGTCGGCGCGGGCGGCCGTCAGGTCGTCGATCTCGTCGATGTCGAGGTAGCCCGAGAGTTTCGCCGCCCGGTGGACGAGCTCTTCGTCCTCGTCGGTGAGCTCGATTCCGGCGTTGTCCTTCAGGAACTCGATCATCTCGGGGTAGACCGCCTCGTAGACGGTGGGCGTTCCCTGCGACACCCACGTCCAGCGTTCGAGGCCGTAGCCGGTGTCGACGATGTAGGTGTCCATCGGCGAGTACCGGTTTCCGTCCTTCATCTCGTAGTCGCCCTCCTCGTCCTGTTCCATCGACATGAAGACGAGCGTGGCGAGCTCGGCGCCCCGGTATAAGACCTCGAAGGCGGGCCCGGCGTTGCCGCCGCCGACCCACGGGTCCTCGATGTAGGTGATCTCTTCCAGGTTAGCGCCCATGTGCTCGAAGAACTCGTCGCAGAGCTCGACGGTCTTGTCTTTCCAGTAAACCTCGCCCTCGTAGGCGTAAGCGTCTTCGACCTCCTCGCGGGCGTTGAAGGCGTGGTGGGCCATCATCTCGAAGGCCATCGTGTGGCGGCCGGTCTTGCCCACGTTGTCGATGTCCTGCATCCGGATGCAGGGCTGGGAGATACAGAGGGGGTTCGCCGGCGGCGGGGTCTGCCCCGAGGTGACGAGCGGCTGGAAGTCGTAGATCGACGCCTGGGTCAGGAGGACGTCGTCACGCCAGCGGTTCGCGGCGACGGGGTAGGGGTCGATGCGCTCGTGGCCGTGCTCCTCGAAGAACGAGAGGAACTCCTCGCGCATCTCTTCGAGGGTGTACTCCTCGTCGAAGCCGGGGTTGTCGATGAAGGAGTAGTCGTCCGCGGGCGGTTCGCCGCAGGTCTCGCGGTCGGGGTCCCGCGTCCAGAAGTGGACGCCGGTCACCGGACACTGCTTCCGGTGGAAGCCCTCCTCCTCGAAGTAGTCGAGACGGTACTCCGCTTCGAGCTCACTCATTACGAGTCAGTTGACCAACGGCCGGGTAAAACAGTTCCGGGTGCGCGAGACCGCGGACGGGAGCGCGAGCCCGTTTAACGAGGGATTAGACCCGCGACGGGCGCTCGGACGCTCATAGTGATTACTCTTCGGCCGCCAGCGACGCCAGCAGCGCCTCCAGTTGGACCCGCTCGTTGGCGCCGGCGGTGATCCGGTAGTCGGCCTCGCCGATCCGCTCCATCAGCCGGATCGTCGTCCGCTCGTCGAGGTCGAAGTCCCACGCCGAGCGGTGCAGTTGGTCGATGATGTCGCCGCCGGCCATCCCGGTGTCGACGAGCAGCGTCTCCAGTTTCGCGCGGGCGCTCGCGAAGTCGCCGTCGATGGCGGCCTCGACCATCTCCTCGATGTCCTCGGGCCTCGCCGTGGAGGTGATCATAAACACCGCCTCCTCGTCGACGACGTCGCCCGTCGTGGCCGCCGCCTGGAGGGAGTTGATCGCGCGGCGCATGTCGCCGCCCGCGGCGTAGACGAGGGCGTCGAGACCGTCGTCTGTCACCTCGATGTCCTCGCTCGCGGCGATCTCTTCGACCTGGTCGCGGACCGCCGCGTCCGAGAGCGGCGCGAAGCGGAACACCGCACACCGCGACTGGATCGGGTCGATGATCTTCGAGGAGTAGTTACACGAGAGGATGAAGCGCGTGTTGTCGGAGAACTGCTCCATCGTCCGGCGGAGCGCCGACTGGGCGTCGTCAGTGTTGTGGGTCAGGATGCCGTTAGCGAGCATAAAGTTCGGCGTATTCTCCATAGAGATGTTGTACGCCTTCCCGCGGTGGCTATACTCGATCCGACGAATCTCTACCGTTTCGATCTCGGCGAGCCCACCGTCGGCGACGAATGCGGGGTCGAAATCTTCCCGTTCGTAGTGCTCGTGGTGAGGGAGTTCGCCGTCACCCACGACGACAAACGTGTATTCGTCTCCGTAGGTCTCCAGGAACTCCTCTACCTTCTCTGTCTGCCCCCACAGTTCGGCGACTCCTTTGACCTCGATCACTGTATCGCCGACGAGGAAATCGGGGTGGAACATCGAATCGGACAACTCGAATTCGGGTTCGTACTCGTAGTCGACATCGGCGTCTTGCAACGCTTTCGCGACTTCGTACTCCCAATCGGATCTGACGAGGTGCCCGAGCTCGTCACTGAATCTGATGTTCCCGCCGGTCGGTTCGTGGCCCTTCAGTGCCTCCGAGACCTTCTGTGCAATCTCGGGATCACGCATCGGGTTGTTGTCTCCGGTGATGTCGCAGACCGGATAGTCGCAGTTCTCGACGCTCTTTTGGATCACTCGTGCTCTCTCGTCGTCGCTCAGACTGTTCCGCCACTTTGCGGTAGCCTCGCCGATCCGTTCTTTGACCCTTTCGGGATCAGCATCCACGACCCACTCGTCCCACGAAGTTCCGGACCGCATCTCGCTGAGCAGTTCTCTGACTCGCTTGACGGTCTCTTCGTCCATCTCCCAGACGTGGACTCCGTGGAACTCCCCCCCGTAGTTCGGGTTGTTCTCGCCCGCGAACCGGCCGTCGGCGAGTTTTTCGACGATTTTCTCTCGCCGCTCGTCCGACCACTCCGTCCCGTACATCGGGTTCCCCGAACCCTGCATCCCACGACTGTGTCCCTCGTTCTTGCAGTCGAGGGAACAGAACCGTCCCGCAGTCCAGTCGCCGCAGATCTCGCATCGCGATACGCCGACCTCGTCTTTGAAGTCTGCAATCTCGTCACCCGGCGACAGGTCTCGAAGTTCGGTCTCGACCAGTCTGCCGCTTTCATTTACCGTAAAGAACGGGTGGGTGAGACTCGCGGTGATCGTCCGCCCGTCGGCGAGTTCGACCTCGAAGAAGTCGGCGACGCCGGAGTCGACGAGTTTGCCCTTGTCGGACTGAATGTCATTCGTCTCGAAGTCGACGGACGGGATGGGCTCGCCATCATCACTCACCTCCTCTATCGGTTTCACTTCCGGAGACGACGGATATCCGGTGACGACTTCCGTTCCGGGGGGAACACACAACGAGTCCGCCTCGTCGAGGAAGATGATCCGGTAGTCGTGGCCGCCGAACGACGACCGCGCGAAGTTCTTGATTCTATCTCTGACGACGTCGATGCCGCGCTCGTCGGAGGCGTTGAGTTCGAGGAAGTTCTCCTCCCAGTCGTCGCCGTAGAGCTCTCGCGCGATGGCGGTGGCTGCGGTCGTGTTGTGCATTACCGTCGGGACGTCGCCGGCGACGTAGTTTCGGGAAGCTGGGACAGTGAGGTCGTACACGCGACGAGACTCGTCGATCGTTTCGACGTGAGTCACCTCGTCGTAATAGAGGTCCGAGTCGGCGACCCGCGAAACGTCGTCGAGGAGTTCGATTACGTCGAGCGAGAGCATCTCGTTCGCCACCGTACGGAGTCGATCCGCCACCGTCTCGAACCGGGCCAGCGATCCGAGTTCGTGGTCGTCAGTGTTCAGGAGATTGTTTACGTCGAGGCCGCGGAGATCAGTTCCCTCCGCGATCCGTTCGTAAGAGACGCCGAGCGCGTCGACGCACGTCGAGAGGTCACGCTGTAGCCGTTCGATGTCCGGTCCGCCTCCGGACGGCGAATCGGGAACTGAGGGGTCCGATCCCGCGTCAAATTCGGCCACAAGGCGACAGACACGCGATGCGTATGGGGTCCGCCGCCCGTCTGCGTATTCGAGTAATCGGTCGCTCCGAACGCCAGTGGACTCGCTGACGTCCCGCCGAACGGGGATGGGTTCGAGAGACTCGCGCGTCCCGATCCACGTCGCTGGTATCGCACTGGTGGTATCGAGTTCCCGCGAGAGGGCTTCGATGCGAGAAAGCACTTCTTGCGCCGATTCTAACCGCTCCGTCGCCGCTTCGACGACGTCTGTGAGTTCCGCCCGGTGTGTCTCTCGTCCGGGGTTCTTCGGATCGAGCGTGTTAGAGAGGAGCGACTCGACGGGGAGATTGAGACGCTCGCACAGACGCCGAGCGGCTCGCTGTCGTGGAATCGTGTCGTGGCTTGGATTCGAGGCTTTTCTCGCATTCGCCTCGAGCTTCCGCTGTTTTGCGTCGATATCGAATCCGACCTGCTCGGAGAACCGTCTGAGCGCCGGAGCACCCGAAATATAGAGGGCGTGGCACTCACGTATGGTCCCGGATCCGTTGGTCGCAGACTTCTCGACCGTTTTGCGACGGCTCGGGACACCGAACGACGAGAGGAGATACGAGAGCAGCGTGATGTGTGCTTCGTTCTTTTGGATCAGCTCGATGATGCCGTGATCCGAAACGTGCGCCTCGCCGTCGAACATCGCACGAAGGAACGCCGCGCGGCTCTCGTCGTCGCCGGCGACGAGGGTCGATCCGATGCCCGTGCCACCGCTGGCGCTCTCGAAGACGTCGAAAGACGCACGGAGCAGGTGCGTGAGCGTCTTCGAACGGAGTGCGACGTAGGGGACATCCTTCCGGACGCCGCGCTCGGGGTCGAGAGCGAACAGCGACTCGGCCGCACTGGCGAACGCATCGCAGAGCCCGTCGTCGGTGTTGTAGAACTTGATTCGGCCGTTCTCGATCCGCGCTTCGGCCACCGCGAGACCGACGAACCGCGCCAGCTCGGGCGTCAGTCGCCACGGCGGCGTGACCGGTCGAGAGCGCCCGCCGGACGCGCTGACGTACTGGATCGATTCGACACCCGCGCGCAGCCGGTCGGTAGACGCGTCCAGCGCGCGGAGTGCCGACGGTGAAACCGTCGTCTCGGGGAGGTCGAACTCGGCGGCGAACGCGTCGGTAACGGAGACCCGGATCCGATCGTCGTCGACCGCGTCAAGCCAATCGAGGGCTACGCGTTCTCCGTCGGCGTTCCCGGAAGGGATCGGTGTCCGTCGCGGGCGAGCGATCCGGTCGCCGTCAGCAATCTCGGCCGCTTCCTTCCACCTGAGACCGTCTTCGGTCGCGACGAGCAGTTTGTGCTCGGGCGTGACTTCCATCGCGTTCCCGTCGCGCGTCTCGATCCGCCGGAGTTCAGAGGTCCGCTTGCCGAACACGTGTGAGGGGCGGACGTACTCGAAGTCGTTCGAATCCGTGAGCGAGAGCACCTCCAGGTCGTCGTCGGGGTCGTCGAACCCCTCGACATCGCCGACGACGGAGCCGATACGCTCGACGCCGTGATTCGTGAGTACTGGCGTCTCACCCGTCACGCACTTCCCCACGCCGGCCGGACCGGCGAAGAGCAGGTGCGGCAGGTCGTCGCGGTCGACGTACGACTGGAGTCGGTCGACGATCTCCTCCTGTCCGTGGATGTCTGCCAGCCGCTCTGGCCGGAACTTCTCGATCCAGATCTCGCGCCCGGCCGGGGTGTCGTCGTCCGCGGACGCGTCGGCCTCGCTCATACGGGTGAGAGGGAACCGGCGGGTGATAAACCACCCGCGTTCCGATCGGCCGGCGGGCGGAGGATCGACGGCGACACCGGAGCGAAACGCGCAAGCCCGCGACGCGTCAAGCGGGGGTATGCGCGTGCGCGTCGAAGTCGTCGGCGAGGGCGAAACGGACGTCGAAGTCGACGACGACGGGACCTACGCCGACGTCGTCCGGGCGGTGGGCTACTCGCCGCACGAGACCTCGGTCCTCGTCGACGGCTCGCCGGTGCCGGAGGACCAGCCGGTCGAGGCCGAACGGGTGCGGGTGCTCAGGCTCATCAAGGGCGGCGCGGAGTGACGGACGATGGCGGCCACCGTCCGCGAGGCGACCGGCGACGACGCCGACGACGTCGAGCGGCTGCTCGACGCGGCGATGCTGGATTTCTCACGCGAGCGGCTCAGACAGCGGATCGAGCGCGGCAGCGCGCTCGTCGCCGTCGTCGGCGACGGGGCGGGTGACGAGCGAGTGGTCGGAGGGTGCGTGTTCGACGACTCCGCTCGGGCACCCGCGAGCGTCGGCGACGCGGACGCGGCAGTTACGGAGATCGAACACGTCGCCGTCCACCGCTCGCGACGCGGGCGCGGGATCGGCCGCGCGCTCGTGGCGGCGGTCGACGAGCGCGCGGACGGGCCGCTGATCGCGCGGTTCCGCGAGTCGGTGCGGCCCTTCTACGAGTCGCTCGGGTTCGAGATCCGCGAGGACGGCGCCGACGCGTCCGAGAAGCGCCTGCTCGGCGTCCGAAACTGATCAGATCAGCGGCTCGACCAGGTCCCGGCCGGCCGCCAGGAGGGCGTCGGCGCGCTCCCGACTCGCGGCCTCCGCGTAGACGCGCATCTTCGGTTCGGTGCCGGAGGGCCGGACGAGGAGCCACGAGCCGTCGTCGAGCAGGAGCTTGAAGCCGTCGAGGGTGACGACCTCGGCGATGTCGCGGCCGGCGACCTGCTCGGGGAGATCGTCGTCGAGGTCGGCGATGACCCGCTCCTTCTCGGCGTCGGGGCAGTCGAGGCTGATCTTGTCCGCGACGATGTCGCCGTGGGTGTCGAGCAGGCGGTCGACGCGCTCGTCCATCGGCTCCTCAGCTACGGCGGCGGCGCCGAGCAGCGCCATCAGGACGCCGTCCTTCTCGCGGACGTGGCCCCGGATCGAGAAGCCGCCGGACTCCTCGCCGCCCATCAGGGCGTCGTGCTCGGCCATCCCCTCGGCGACCCACTTGAAGCCGACCGCAGTCTCGAAGACCTCCTCGCCGTGTGCCTCCGCGATGCGGTCGATCAGGAACGTCGTCGAGACCGTCCGGATCGCCGGGCCCGAGTCGGATTCGAGCAGGTAGTCGTAGGCGGCCGCGAAGAAGAGGTTCTCGTCGAGGTGGCCGCGCTCGGGCGTGACGAACGCGACGCGGTCGGCGTCGCCGTCGTTGGCGACGCCCAGGTCCGCGTCGTGGGCCTCGACGGCCTCGACGAGGGGTTCGAGGTTCTCGGCGCTGGGCTCGGGCGGCGTCCCGCCGAACTCGGGGTCCCGGTCGTCGCGGATGCACGCCACCTCGGCGCCCGCCGAGCGGAGGAGTTCGTCGGTGACGCCCCGGCCCGAGCCGTGCATCGCGTCGTGGACCACCGTCAGCCCCGAGAGGTCCGCGTCGATCAGGTCGCGGGCGTGCTCGAAGTGCGGCGTCGCCAGGTCGACCCGGCGGACGGCGCCGCGCTCGCCCTCCGGGAGGAGTTCGGGCTCGCGGAGCCGCTCCGCGACGGCGTCGGTCACGGCTGGCAGCGCCGGCGCGCCGTCGGCGGGGATGAACTTCACGCCGTTGTACTCAGGGGGGTTGTGGGAGGCCGTGATCATCAGCGCGCCCGAGAGCCCCCGGTCGGCGATCCCGTACGCGACGAGCGGCGTCGGGCAGTCGCGCTCGGGGATGAGTACGTCGAAGCCGTTGCCGGTGAGCACG
Source organism: Halobellus sp. EA9 (assembly GCF_051195055.1). Taxonomy (NCBI): domain Archaea; kingdom Methanobacteriati; phylum Methanobacteriota; class Halobacteria; order Halobacteriales; family Haloferacaceae; genus Halobellus; species Halobellus sp. EA9. Next base: position 11,917 of record NZ_JBNTJW010000004.1, read on the forward strand.
TCGGCCAGCGACCCCGCGAACCCCTCGGAGCTCGGCCGGGCGTCGTAGCCGACGAGGACGGGCTCTGTGAGCCCCTCGTCGCGGAGGTAGTCCGCGACCGCCTGGCCGACGATCCGGACCCGATCGTCGGTGAAGGTATCGAGCGTCGCGCGCCACCCGTCGGTGCCGAAAGAGATCGCGTTCGCGTCCATACTGCGGTGTTTCCGTCAGCGATCAAAAAGGTACGGCGCCCGGCGGCCTCGACGGGTCGCCCCGCCGCGCTTTTCGGGGTCGGCGTCCGAGTGAGAGTAATGCTCACCGTCGTCGCCATCAGCGGCAGCCGTCGGGACCGAAGCTACACCCGTAAGTCGCTCGGGATCGTCCTCGAGGCCGTCGGAGACGAGCCCGACGTAGAGACCGACTGCGTCAATCTGGCCGCGGCCGACCTGCCGCTGTACCACCCCGATCGGGACGAACAGGGCCAGTCCGAGGCGCTGACGCGTCGCGTCCGCGAGGCCGAGGCCGTCGTCATCGGCTCGCCGGTGTACCACGGCTCGTACTCCTCGACGTTCCGGAACTTCCACGACTACTGCTCGAAGGACGAGTTCCGCGACACCGCCGTCGGCCTCGTCGCGACCGCCGGCGGCGGCTCCTACGGCGCGACCCTCGAACACATGCGGAGCACCGTCCGCGGCGTCCACGGCCACACCGTCCCCGAACAGGTCGGGATCCGGAACGCGTCGAGCAAGTACGACGGCGACGACCTCACCGACGACGACACGCGGCGGCGACTCGAAGAGCTGGGCGCGGCGGTCCTCGCGGAGGCGCGGCGACTGCATCCCGACGCCTGAGTCTGGGCAGGCAGGCCGGCAGGTCGCCCTCAATCGAGGCCGACCAGCCGCTCCTTGTCGGGCCGCGAGAGCTGTTTGATCTCGTACTCGCGGGACATCGCCGCGGACTTCGAGTCGAAGGACTCGACGTGGACGAGTTCGACCGGCGTCCGCCCGCGCGTGTACTTCGCGCCCTCGCCGGCGTCGTGTTCGGCGACGCGGCGCTCGACGTCGGTGGTGTAGCCCGTATAGAGCGAGCCGTCCGCACAGGAGAGGACGTAGACGTAGTGGTCGCCAGTCATTCGCCCCGACGCTACTCGACGCTGATCGTCTCCACGACGTCGGCCAGCGCCGCGCTGTCGGGCGAGGCGTGAGTGACGGACAGCGGCGAGACCGAGACCGCGGCGTCGACGAGCGCCCGCCGGTCGGTCCCGACCGGGTAGCGCTCGCGGTGTTCGTCGGTCGGCGGGAAGGGGCTCTCCCAGCCGACGACGCCCGGCCAGGTCCGGTCCTGGAGGCGGACGACGTGCTCGTCGGAGGCGAGGTCGTCGGGGTCGACCCCGTCGAGTTCCAGGTCCGACGAGAGCGCGCCGTCGGCCGCGACGCCCTCGGGCGAGACGTGCTCGACGTCCTGCTCGTAGTCGTGGTACGGTTCGGTGAGGATGACCGGCGGCGACGACGCGTCGACGGGGGCGTTGACGTTCAGGAGGTCGACGTCGTCGTAGACGCCGGCGTCGAGCGCGCGGGCGACGAGCCGGCGGGCGATCCGGGCCGGCCGGGCGAAGTCGTACTCCTTGGGCGGCGAGAGGAAGAAGTCGGTGGAGTGGTACGCCGAGATGGCGAGCGCGGGCGTCCCGAGGAAGGCCGACTCGATGCCGGCGCCGACGGTGCCCGAGCGCCCGACGACGTAGTTGCCGGCGTTCGGGCCGTTGTTGACGCCGGAGACGACGACGTCGAAGTCGGTGTCGAGCCCGCGGAGGCCGTAGGCGACGCAGTCGGCGGGCGTGCCGTCGAGGGCGACGCCCCAGGGGTGCTCGCGGACGATGGCGGTGTGGCTCCGGGTCCGGCCGACGCCGCTCTGGTTCGAGGCCGGCGCGACAACGGTGACGTCGCCCAGCGCCGTGAGCTCGGTGCGGAGCGTGGCGAGCCCCGGCGCGTCGATGCCGTCGTCGTTGGTCAGGAGAATCGTGGGGGAGGGACCGTCGCTCATTACGCGTACGTTCGTGGAGAGTCAGGTAGCCCTTCCGGTCCGCGGCGCGGCGCCGCGCGGCCGCACGGCTCGGGAACGCGGAATTAGCGGACCGGACGGCGGTTCACCCGTCCGGCCGCAGAACGGAACACGGCTTCGCGTGGTGGTCTGAGTCCGCTTCAGTGGTCACGCTGTGCGGGTCCGCTGTCTCGCGACCTCCGCGATCCCCGCGTTCGCCGAGCAGTTTGGACAGGCGAGGAGTCGCCCGTTCTCGTCGGCGAACACGCGCGCGAACCGATCGGAGACGTGTGACCCGCAATGGTCACAAGTTGGCATGCGTGTGTCCGGCAGCCACCAGTTGCCGGTACCCGGGATACGAGCGCACCCCATATTAGACTTCCCGCGCGTGCGCGTGGGCGTTCGATTCGTGCAGAAATCCGGCCCATAATCGGACGTTTGTCTGTGTCTGTGTCGCACACCGCCGCCTCGTTCGGCGCGCGTTGCGACAGCGGACGTCTGCGGCCTACTCGCGTGCGGCGGCGACGGCGCGGGCGATGAGCCCCGCCTGCGTGCCGGCGACGAAGCCCGCGTCGACGTTGACGACCGAGAGGACCGTACAGGACTGGAGCAGCCCCGCGAGCGCGGCCTCGCCGTCGCCGCCGTGGCCGTAGCCCGTCGAAATCGGAAGGCCGACGACGGGCGTGTCGACCAGCCCGGCCACGACGGTCGGGAGCGCCCCCTCCCGGCCCGCGGCGACGACGAGGACGTCGGCCTCGCGGAGCAGTTCCAGGTGGTCGAGCACGCGCCCCAGGTGGGCCACGCCGACGTCGTCGACGCGCTCGACGGTCGCGCCCATCGCGTCGAGGACGGTCTCGGCCTCGCCCGCCGCGGCCGCGTCGGCCGTGCCGCCGGTGACGACGCCGACCGTCGCGTCGATCGACGGGGGCTCGAACCGATCTGTTCGAGCGACGAGCGTCCGGGCGCGCTCGTCGTGGTCGAGATCGACCGCGGCGTCGATTTCGGCGTCGACGGTCTCGGCCACGGCCGCGACGTCGTCCTCGCCCGCGCGGGTCACGAGCGCACGGCCGGTCGATTCGAGCGCCGCCGCCGCGAGCGCGGCGACCTCGGCGGGCGTCTTCCCGGCGGCGAGGATGCCCTCGGGCGCGCCGCGGCGGTGCTCGCGGGCCGCGTCGAACCGCCCGGCGGCGGTCGTGACGTAGCCCGACAGTCGCGCTTCGGCGGCCGCCGGCGAGAGTTCCCCGTCGGCGACGGCCTCCAGAACATCGCGCATACCCGCAGTCGATCGGCGAGGGGGACGTAGCTGTCGCTTCCGTCGGGCGGGCGCGCCCGCGCCGTCAGCGCGCCCTCGACCGCCGTTTCGCGCGGCGCGGAAGCCCCTCGACGGCGAATTCGAGATCCCGCTCCGTTGCGACCCCTGGGTATATAAATTATTCCCCTAGGAAACCCCGCAGACGACGGGCACGGACGGAGACGCCGGCGTTTTGGAAAATATTTTTATATAGGGCCGATATAGGAGGACCTGTATGGCAGACCTCATTGTCAAGGCAGCCGTCAAGGAAGCGCTTCAGGACAAAAACGTCGCTTCTGATTTCTACGACGCGCTCGACGAAGAAGTCGAAGAACTGCTCGAAGACGCGGCCCGTCGCGCGGAACAGAACGACCGCAAGACGGTCCAGCCGCGCGACCTGTAACTCGGGAGAACGACTCCGATTTTTTGCGACGCCACCCCCTGAGCCGTCGGCTTCGCGTTCGCGACTATTCTCGGGTCCGGACCTCGACCCCGTCGTCGGTGCCGACGTAGACGGCGTCCGCCAGCCCGACGAACAGGCCGTGTTCGACGACGCCGGGGACCGCGGCGAGATCGGCCGCCAGCGCCGCGGGCTCTGCGATCGCGCCGAAGTCGCAGTCGAGGACGACGTTCCCGTTGTCGGTGACGACCGGCCCGTCCTTGCGCTCGGCCCGGCGGAGCGTCGGCTCGCCGCCCAGGGCGTCGATATCGCGCTCGACGGCCGCTCGGGCGTCGGGGAGGACCTCGACGGGCACCGAGCGGGAGAGCGTCTCGGCCGTCTTCGAGGGATCGACGACGACGACGAAGCGCTCGGCGGCGGCGTCGACGACCTTCTCGCGAGCGTGGGCCGCGCCGCCACCCTTGATCGCGTCGAGTCTCGAATCGAGCTGGTCCGCGCCGTCGATCGCGACGTCGATCCGCTCGACCTCGTCGAGCGCCCGGAGGGGGACGCCGACCTCCCGCGCGAGCTGGCGGGAGTCGAACGACGTCGGAACGCCGACGACGTCGAGGCCGTCGTCGACCGCCCGGCCGAGCGCGCGGATGGCGTACGCGGCGGTGCTGCCCGTGCCGAGCCCGACCACGTCGCCGTCGTCGACCGCCTCGGCGGCGCGCTCGCCCGCGCGCCGCTTCTGGTCGTCGGTGCCGCCGGTGGTCTTCATACGCGCCGCCTCGGCGCGCGCGGGCACAAAAGTTCCGCTCTCTCGGCCGCGTCAGAGCCGCTCCAGCACGGCGTCGGCGTCGTAGGCCAGCGACAGCGAGCGCGACCGCCCCCGGCCCTCGACGTCGGCGTACGAGGCGTCGAGCACGCCCAGCTGGTCGAGCTTGTTGACGATCTCGGAGTACCGCGTGTAGCCGAGGTCGGTCTCCTCGTGGAACGCCTCGTAGACCGCGCCCGCCTGGTCGCCGTCGTGCTCGGCGACGACGCGGACGAGGTCGCGCTCCCGGTCCGAGAGCCCGCGGAGCCGCCGCGAGAGGTGGACGTACTTGGACTTCTCGTAGGCGGCCTCGACGTCTTCGATCTCCACTGTTCGGCTCGCGCGCATCTCGGCGTGGAGGCCGGCGCGCCGGAGCAGATCGATCCCCACGCGGAGGTCGCCGCTCTCGGCGGTGAGTTCGGCCACGCGGTCGAGTTCGGGCGCGCCGACGACGTCCTCGTGGAAGCCCCGCCGCACGCGCTCCCGCAGGATGTCGACGATCTCGTTGACGTCGTAGACCGGGAAGTACACCTCCTCCGGCCGGAAGACGCTCTGGACGCGGCCGTCGAGCTCCTCGATCACATCGAGCGCGAGGTCCGAGGAGACGACGACGACGCCGATCCGGGCGCCCGAGTGCGCCTCGTGGGCCCGCAGGAGCGAGTACAGCGTGTCGGAGGCCTCGTTCTCGTAGAAGAGGTAGTTCACGTCGTCGAGGGCGACCGCCAGCACCTCGTCCTCCTCGACGAGGCGGTCCGTGATCTGGCTGAAGAGCTTCTTGAACGAGATGCCCGAGGAGGGGGGCTCGTACTCGAAGATGTGCTCGAAGATCCGCGAGAAGACGGCGTAGCGCGTCGAGTCGACCTGGCAGTTGACGCGGACGGTCCGGACGCCGCTCTGGGCCCCGAGCTCGCCGAAGAGCTTCTGGACCGCCGTGGTCTTGCCCGTCCCCGGCGGGCCGCGGACCATCGTGTTCAGCGGTCGCGAGCCCCGGACCGCGGGGCGGAGCGCGTACTTCAGGCTCTCCAGTTGGCTCTCGCGGTGCTCGAACGTCTCGGGGACGTAGTCGATCTCGAAGACGTGCTCGTCGCGGAAGACGGTCTCGTCCCACGACAGCATCCCCTCCTCGGGGTCGTCCCTCATCGGTTCAATCACGGCCAGGAATCTACTTAACCGTTCCCCAGCGCGGGGGCATGCGCCTCACTCCGTGACGAGCCGATACGCGCGGAACGCGGCGACGAGGCCGACGCCGAGCGCGACGAGGCCGATCGCGAGCGCGGTGAGCGACGCCGACCCGCGGAGGAAGGGGCCGATCCCGCCGACCGCGATCGACAGCGCGATCGCCGCGAGCGCCAGGTAAAACAGGATCAGCGTCGCGGTGCCGACGACGTCCCAGACCGCGTCGCGGGTCGCGCGGTAGACGAGGGCGTAGGCGTCGTCGGCGTCGAGATCGGCGAGCGTCTCGGCGGAGGAGTCGGGGACCATACCGGCGTTTGTGCCGAAACGGACAAAAAACCCCGCTCAGAACTTCCGCAGCAGGCGGTCGTAGAACGCCGAGTCTGAGGCGTCGCCGTCGGCGAGCTTCTCGACGATGAGCTCGGGCGTCGAGCGCGCGAGGTGGTCCTTCACCGGCGAGCGGTTCACCACCAGCTCGCCGTCCTCCAGTCCGAGCGCCTCGATGCCGTCGACCGCGACGTCGAAGGCGGCGACCTCGCGGATCTCGCCCGCCAGGTGCGAGACGAAGACGGCCGTCGCGTCCTGCTCGGCGAGCGCCTCCAGGATGCCGGCGATGATCTTCGCCGAGGCGCCCGGCTCGGTGATGCTCTCCAGTTCGTCGACGAGCACGAGGCGGTTCGCCTCGCCGTCGACCAGGTCGCGGAAGTCCCGGAGCGTGCTCTCGAACGCGCCGGCGTCGAGCGTGCCCTGGGTCTTCGCGTAGTAGTGCAGTTCGGAGAAGCGTTCGAGGCGGACGCGCTCGGCCGGGACGGGCAGGCCCATCTGGGCGAGGACGACGACGAGCGCGACGAGGTCGAGCGTCGAGGTCTTGCCGCCGGAGTTGACCCCCGACAGAAGCGTCGCGCCCGAGACGCGGTAGTCGACGGGATCGACGTCTTCGAAGTCGACGTCCAGGAGGGGCGAGCGGCCGCCCTCGATGGCGAAGCCGCGGGGTGCGTCGTCGCTCTCCCGGCCGTCGACGAACTCCGGGAGCGTGCAGTCGAAGTCCTCGGCGAACCGCGCGACCCCGAGCTCGACGTCGAGTTCGAGCGCGTCGCGGACGAGCGTCTCCACGGGTTCGCGGAGGTCCGAGAGGTCCGCGGCGAGTTCGCGCTTCAGGCGGGCGGCCCGCTGGTCGCGGGCGGCCTTGAGCTCGGTCCGGAGCCGCGAGACCACCGAGTCGTTGTGCTCGACCGGAAACGAGGGGTCGTCGGGGAAGGCGCGCTCGGCGAAGTCGGCCTCGCCGGGGCCGAGATCGAGCGCCTCGATCAGGTGCTCGCGCGCTGCTGCGACTGCGGCGTCGTACTCGTCGGCCAGTTCGCGGTCGAGCAGGGAGTCGACGCGCGCGCCCTGTTCGACTAACGAGAGGAAGTCCGTGCCCTCGATGGTCACGTCGCGCTCGCGGATCGCGTCGCGGAGGCGGTCGTTGGCGACGGACTCCGCGGTGCCGACGGCGGCGTCGAGGTCGTCGACCGCGGTGGAGAGGCGGTCGAGTTCGGCGTCGCCGACGACGGTGCCGTCCTCGTCCAGGCGATCGAGCGCGTCGCGGAGGCCGTCGGGGTCGCAGGGTGGGTCGAGGTCGGCCGCCTCGTGGACGGCCGCCGCCGCGAGGATCCGCTCGCGGTTCGCCGCGAAGAACGCCAGCACGCGCTCGGGGACGATCTCCTCCTGCTCGTCGATCGCGTCGGGGCGCACGCGCACGTCGCCCTCGACGTCGACGCCGGCGAACTGCTCGTCGAGCGCGATCACGGTGGAGTACGACCGGGCGAGCTCGGCGAGCCCGCGGGCGTCGTCGACGACTTCGACCGACAGTTCGGGGAACGCCTCGTCGGCCTCGGCGTAGCGCTCGGCGTCGGCGGTGGCGAGACAGCGGTCGCGCACGCGACGCGTCGGCGGCGGATCGAGCGGCTCGACGCCGGAGAGCGCCTCCAGCACGTCGGGGTCGGGCTCGCGCTCGGTCGCGCGCTCGACGAACTCCCGCACCTCGGCGATGCGGGAGGCCGACCGCGTCGGGTAGAACGTCTCGATCCGCCGGGCCGCGTAGTCGGTGACGGTCCGCTCGCGCAGGAGCCCGCAGACGTCGTCGTAGATCTCCCGCGCGCGGTCGGTCGCGAGGAAGCCGCCGTCGTCGTCGTGTCGTCGCCGGATCGCCCCGCGGGCGACGGCGGCCGCGCGCCCCTCCGAGAGGCCGGGGGCGCGGGCGAGCGCCGCGACGTCGCCCTCTTCCAGTGCCCGCTCGGCGTCGTCGAGTTCCGACAGCGCCGCCGCCGTCTTCTCGCCGACGCCCGGGATCGCCTCGAACTCCATTCGGGGATGGGTTGGCCCCCCATCGGACAAAACCTTGTGGGTATCCGTGCCACGGCCTCCCACCCCGATCGCGACGCGTCGCGCTTTTGCGAGTGCGTCGAGTAGCGCGGGTATGCAACCCGAGACGGACGTCGAGGGCGGCGCGACGGACGCGACCGACGCGGACCCGACGCCGTCGGCGCGGGAGAAGGCCGAGGCCGTCCGCGAGTCGCTGTCGGCCCGCGACGGCGTCCTCGTCGCCTTCTCCGGCGGCGTCGACTCCGCGGTCGTCGCCGCACTCGCAGACGATGCCCTCGGCGACGACGCCGTGGCCTGCACGGCGAAGTCCGAGACGCTGCCCGACGCCGAACTCGACGACGCGAAGCGGGTCGCGTCCGAGATCGGCATCCGCCACGAGGTCGTCGAGTTCTCCGAGCTTGACGACCCCGACTTCGTGCGGAACGACGGCGAGCGGTGCTATCACTGCCGGACGATGCGGCTCGGCCGGATGTACGAGGCCGCCGCCGAACTGGGCATCGAGACGGTCTGTGACGGCACCAACGCCTCCGATCCGGGCGAGGGCCACCGCCCCGGGCTCCGCGCGGTCGAGGAACTGGAGGTCCGATCGCCGCTCCTGGAGGCCGGCATCGAGAAGGAAGAAGTGAGGGCTATCGCCGACGACCTCGGGCTCTCGGTCGCGGACAAGCCCGCGATGGCGTGTCTCTCCTCGCGGATCCCGACCGGCCTCGAAGTGACGAACGAGCGGCTCACGCGGATCGAGAAGGCAGAGCGCGTCCTCAGGGAGTGGGGCTTCTCGCAGTTCCGCGTCCGCGACCACGACGGCCTCGCGCGCATCGAGATCGACCCCGACGAGCTCGACGCCGCGCTGAATCACGACTTCGTCGTCGCCGCCCGCGAACATCTCTCGGACCTGGGCTTCGAGCACGTGACGCTCGATCTCCACGGGTACCGGACGGGGAGCGTCAGCCCCGAGGGAGACGGATCGGACCCGGACGGAAACGGCGAGAGGGACGCCGATCCGGTCGTCGCCGACGTCTTCGACGCGGAGTACCCGACCCGGTAGGCGTCAGTTCCCGGAGCCGGTCCACCGGAGCGCGAGCAGCGTCCCCTCGAACAGGCCGATCATCGTCAGCGCGATGATGATCGGCGCCATCCCGGTCGGGTCCGGGGAGACGAGGAAGGCGAGCCCGAGGAACGTCCCCCAGAAGAGCAGGCGGCGCTCTTCGAGCCACGTCCGGGTGACGAGGTTCATCATGATCGCCAGCATCACGAAGAGGGGAATCTGGAAGATGATGGCGTTGTAGCCCATCAGGATCAGGATGAGGTTGAACGTCTCCTTGAGGCCGAACGCCACGAGCGCCGTCCCGGTCGTGTAGGAGGTGAAGTACGCGAAGATCGCCGGCAGGACGATGAAGTGCGCGAAGGAGATGCCGATGAACGCCAACACGACGCTCGTCGGGACGGCCGCGAGGTAGTACCGGCGCTCCTTCGGATACAGGCCCGGCCGCATAAACAGGTACGTCTCGTAGACGAACACCGGGAGCGCGACCACGAGGCCGCCGAGCGCGGCCACCTTCAGTTCGGTGAGGAGGAGTTCGAGCGGCCCGTAGACCCGCGGCCGGCGGTCGACCATCTCGGGCGCGCCGGGGATGTGCTTGTTCCAGAGGAAGTCGATGACCTCCGTGGAGCTGACGAGATCCAGCCCGAACGCGGAGTTCACCAGGTCGGCGCCGGGGTACAGGAGCAGCGTGACGATGCCGCCGACGCCGAGGACGACCGCCAGCCGGCGGATCATCTCCTCGATGTGCTCCGCCAGCGGCATCTCCTCGTCGCTCTCGGGGCCCTCGGGCTCGAACCCCTCGTCGACGACGGGCGCGGGGTCGGCGACGCCGGTCTCGCCGGCGTTCACCGAGGCGCCGCCGTCGGTGCCGGCGACGATCTCCTCCGAGGAGGGCCCGATCTCGGAGTCGGTGGCGGTGTCGGCGTCGAAGTCCGAGTCCGAGTCCGAGTCCGAGTCCGAGTCCAAACCTTCCTCGTCGTCCGCTGTCTCCTTTGGGTCGTCGTCTGCGGCGTCGGCCGCGACGTCGGCGACTGACGGCGTTTCGGAGTCGTCGCCCGTCCCGGAGCCGGCATCGGCGCTCGAATCAGCGTCGGCGTCCGATTCCGTGTCGGTATCCGAGGCGGAATCCGCCGACGACGACGAGCCGGCCGCGGCGGCGACGTCCTCGGCCCGCGGGTGGATGTCCGGCGTCTCCGTCGGCGGGTCGACGTCGGAGTCCGACCCCGACTTCGATCCCGACTCCGACCCCGTGTCGGTGTTCGCGTTCGCATCCGTGTCCGTATCTGCATCCGCGTCCGATTCGGGGATCGACTCCCCATCCGGCTCGGAATCCGAGTCGGGATCGGGAGTCGCGTCGGGATCGCGGTCGGGCGCCGAGTCCGCGCCGTCCGCGGGACTGACGCCGGACGCGTCGCTGTCGACGTGACCGCCCTCGGCTTCGTCGCCGTCGGGCGTCCGGTCCGGATCCTCCCCGTCGTCGGCCATTCGTCTGAGATTGGCCGCCCGGTTCTTATAGGCCTTTCCGCATCGGCTCGCGGCCGTCCCCGACGATCGGGGGCGGGCCACGGAGACGCGGACGCGAGGCCCCCGAGCTGGCCCGGCCGAGAGCGCCGGTCGAAAAGATTGATAACTGCGAGCGGGTTCACTTCGGGTATGTCCGGCGCGCTCGACGAGGATACGAGAGAGACGCTCGACGCCGGCCGGGAGACCGCCGGCGCGATGCTTCGAGCCGCGCAGAAGGACCTACAGAAGGTCTTCATCGTCTTCCTCGTCGGCTTCCTCGGGACGTTCTACGCGCTCCGCCTCTACGTCTGGGACTTCTTCAAGCGTGTGACCCGCGCGCGGATGTCCGCGCAGGTCAGCGGCGAGGTCTCCATCATCGCCCAGACGCCGTTCGACGTGATCCTCCTGCAGGCGAAGATCGGCCTCGTTGTCGGGATCATCTTCGCGCTCCCGGTATTCGTCTACTTCTCGCGGGACGCGCTCAAAGACCGCGGGCTGTGGCCCTCCTCGCCGATCCCGACCTGGCAGCTCGGGCTCATCCTCGGCGGGATGGCGCTGCTCTTCGCGCTCGGCGTCGGCTACGGCTACTACGTGTTCTTCCCCTTTACCTTCGCGTTCCTGGCGCGGAACGCCCTCTCGGCGGGGTTCACGCCGACCTACTCCATCGTCAAGTGGGCGCAGTTCATCTTCCTGCTGACGGTCTCGTTCGGCCTCGCGAGCCAACTCCCGCTCGCGATGACCGCGCTCTCCTACGGGGAGATCGTCCCTTACGAGACGTTCCGCGACAAGTGGCGCCACGCCGTCGTCGGCGTCTTCGCCGCCGGCGCGCTGTTCACGCCGCCGGACCCGTTCACCCAGATCATGTGGGCGATACCCGTGATGACGCTGTACGGCGTCAGCCTCTACCTCGCGAAGGTCGTCACCGTCGCCCGCCGCGGCAGCGAGCAGATGGACGTCGTCGGGAGCGTCCGGGCGCGCTGGAACGTGGTCGCGGGCGTCGGCGTCGTCGGCGGGCTCGCGGTCTACGCCTTCTTCGAGCGCGGCGGCGTCGCGCTCTTCAACGCCGGGCTCGATCTGCTCGGCAGCGACTACGCGGTGTTCGCGCCGGCGTCGACGGCCGTCCTGGCCGGCTACGTCCTGCTCGCGGGCGTCGTCGCCGCGGCCCTCGCCGTCGGCTACGTCGTCTACCGCGACATCGACGAGATGGCCGTCGTCGAGGCCGGGGTGGGCGACCCCTCGGCGATCGACCTCGCGGACCTCGACGCCGGCGGCGTGCGGGCGGCCCCGCCCGAGGTCTTCGCCGAGATGAGAGAGGACGAGGCGATGGCCGCCGCGGGCGACGCCCTCGACGCCGGGAACAAGGAGAAGGCCCGGGCGATCGTCGACCGGTTCGACGCCGACGGCGAGGCCGGCCAAGAGGGCGACGCGGACGGAGCCGCCGGCGCGGCCGCCGCGGGCGACGCCGAGCAGTCGGCGACCGGAGGAGGGATCGGCAGCCGGGCCCGCCGCGCCGGGAGCGCGTTCTTCGACGAGTACAGCGGCGACGACGCGGCCGAGGAGAGCGACGAAGCCGACGACGCAGACGACGACTTCGAGGGCTACTACACCGACGTCCAGTTCATCCTCGACTCCCTGACCTCGAACGCGTTCCGCATCGTCGCGGTGTTCATGGCGGTGCTCGCGGTCACGTTCGGCTGGCTCTACACCGGCGGCATCAAGCGCGTCTACGAGGACTTCCTCTCGCGGCTGCCGGCGCAGATCCGCCCGAACGAGGTGCTCGACGTGGTCGCGCTGCACCCGATGGAGGCGCTGATCTTCGAGGTGAAGTTCTCGACGATCATCGCTGTCATCGTCACGCTCCCGCTCGTGGCCTACTACGCGTGGCCGGCGCTCCGCGAGCGCAACGTCATCAGACAGCGCCGCCGCGCGGTCTTCCTGTGGACCGGCGCGCTCGCCGCGGGGCTGTTGGGCGGCTTCGTCTTCGGCTACACCACGATCGCGCCCTCGGTGATCTCCTGGCTCGTCAACGACGCCGTCCGGGCGAACATGGTGATCGCCTACCGCATCACCAACTTCTTCTGGCTCATCTTCTTCACCACCGCCGGCATCGGCATCCTCGCCGACGTCCCGATCCTGATGATCCTCCTCAACAGCGCGGGCGTCGGCTACGAGACGATGCGGAGCCGCTGGCGCGAGGTGACCGTCGGGGTGCTGGCGGTCGCGGCGCTCTTCACGCCGGCGGACGTCCTCACGATGTTCCTCGTGACGATCCCGCTGATGGCCGCCTATATGATCGGTCTGGGCGTCCTGTTCGTGCTCACGCTCGGCGGCCGTCGGGATCTGGCGCCGCCGCGGACGGCCGATATGTGAGAGGAAACGCGCGGGCAGACTACAACAGGAGGTCTTCCCAGTCTTCGGGGTGCTCGCTCGGATCGAGCGTGACCGGCTCCAGGCGTCGCGCGCCCTTCACCGTTCGCGTGCCCGACACGCCGGGGGCCGCGAACCGCGGCTCGGCCTCCACGGCCCGGCCCTCGAACGCCAGGACGCCGTCGAGGGCGGCGCCGATCGGCACGCAGACGGTGAAGCCGTCGGCGCCTTCGACTTGGAGGTGGGTCGTCTCGTCGGGGACGTCGGCCGCGACGAGCAGCGAGCCGACCGCGAGGCCGCTCCAGCCGTCGGCGACGAGGTCGCCCGACGAACAGCGGAACTGCCCCTCGATCGCGGTCGTCTCGTGGTCGTGATCGGACGGGAGCGGCACGGGAATCCGGACGGTGCTCTCGCCGGTCACTGTGACGTGCGCATCGGCGGTCGCTGTCATCGGTCAGTGAGAGTTCGGTGGCGGTCGGATTTAGTCCCTGCCCCCGCCGTCCGCCGCGCCGACGCCGAGAGCGAATGCCTAAATATTCGCGAGCGAATCCTCGGATATGGCCAAGATAAGCGTAGAGATCCCCGACGAGCTGCTCGCGGACCTCGACGAGCACGTCGGCGACGACGGGAAGTTCGTCAACCGCAGCGACGCGGTCCGGGCCTCGATCCGCAAGACGCTGGATATGCTGGACGACATCGACGCCCGACACGGGCGGTTGGACGATGAGTGAGCGGTCCCAGGTCGGCTCGATCGCGCTCGTGGCGCTGTTCGTGACGGCGCTGACGACAGCGCAGCTGACCGCCTCGAAGCTGCTCGCCTTTTCGCTGCCGGTCGAACTGCCGGTCACGGGCGCGAGCATCATCCTCCCGGGGGCGGCGCTGGCGTACGCGCTGACCTTCTTCGCGTCGGACTGTTACTCCGAGCTGTACGGGCGCCGCGCCGCGCAGGTGATGGTCAACGTCGGCTTCGTGATGAACTTCGTCCTCCTGGCGCTGGTCTGGAGCACGATCCTCGCGCCGGCGGCCAACCCCGAGTCGGCCTCGCAGTTCCGCGCGGTGCTCGCGCCGGGGACGAACATCGTCCTCGGGAGCCTGCTGGCCTACGTCGTGAGCCAGAACTGGGACGTGCTCGTGTTCCACCGCATCCGCGAGGCGACCGGCGAGTCGATGCTGTGGCTCCGGAACATCGGCTCGACGGCGACGAGCCAGGCGATCGACACGGTGATCTTCGTCGGCGTCGCGTTCTACGTCGCGCCGCGGGTGCTCGGCTTCGGCTCGCCGCTTCCGGTGTCGGTCGTGCTCTCGCTGATCGTCGGCCAGTACCTCCTGAAACTGCTCATCGCGCTCGTGGACACGCCGTTCGTCTACGCCGTGGTCTCGGCGTTCGGCGGATCACAGATCGGAGTGGACGACGAGGGCTGGGCGCCCGAGTGAGCCCGGAACTTAGGCTCACGCCGCGTCGTCGCCGTCGACGACCTCGGCGAACCCGTAGTTCGCCTTGACGTCGTCGACGCGGATCCGGACCGACTCGCCGGTCTCGACGCCCGGCACGAACAGCGTGTAGCCGTCGATCTTGACGACGCCGTCGCCCTCGCTGCCCACGTCGTCGACGACGACGTCCAGTTCGTCGCCTTCCGAGACGGGCGCGGTGACGCGGTGTTTGCCGACGAGATACAGTTCCGACGAGGAGTCCCGCGAGGCGTCCGGACGGATCGTGCGGACGTACTCGAACTCCGCGTCGATGTCGTCTTTCAGCTCCTCCAGGTCGGGCCCGTCGAAGACCTTTGCGGCGAAGTCGCCGCCGGCGGGCAGGAAGTCGAGGGCGACCTCCAGGGCCTGGCGCGCGAGGTGGACCGAGCGGGCGTGGTCCAGCGAGTACTCGCCGGTCATGTTCGGCGCCATATCCGAGACGACCGCGTCGGCGCCGTCGTCGCCGACGCGCTCTCTGAGTTCCGCCTTGGTCTCCCCGTCGATCATATCGCCGCGGATCGTCTCGACGTTCGCCAGGTCGAGGTCGCGGATCCGCTGGAAGTCGACGCCGACGACGGTGCCCTCGGGCCCGACGGCCTCGCTCGCGACCTGGAGCCACCCGCCGGGGGCGGCGCCGAGGTCGACGACGGTGTTGCCGGGGCCGAACAGCCCCGCCCGCCGGTCGAGCTGCTTCAGTTTGTACGCCGAGCGGGCGCGGTAGCCCTCCTGTTTGGCCTTGTTGTAGTATTCGTCCTTCCCCGCCATCGTCAGGTCACCGGGGACCGTCGCGGCTCCCCGTCGCGTGAAATACCGATCATAACGGTCTCCACGCCGCCGACGCTGAAATGGGTGCCGACTCGACTGTGAGCCAGCCGTCCGGTACGGAAGTCGGCCGTCGC
The DNA here is from genome assembly GCF_051195055.1 of Halobellus sp. EA9. Lineage (NCBI taxonomy): Archaea > Methanobacteriati > Methanobacteriota > Halobacteria > Halobacteriales > Haloferacaceae > Halobellus > Halobellus sp. EA9. Next base: position 27,238 of record NZ_JBNTJW010000004.1, read on the forward strand.
GTCCGCGTCGCGCGCGCGATGAACCAAGAGTATTTTTAAGCCCGCTGTTCGTACCTCCGCGCATATGTTCAAGGCCATCGTGGGCGCGTCGACGCTGCAGGACGCGCTGGACTCGGTGAGCGTGCTGGTCGACGAGTGTAAGATCCGGCTGAACGAGGACGAACTGGCGATCCGCGCGGTCGACCCCGCGAACGTCGGGATGGTGGATCTCTCGCTCGACGCGGCGGCGTTCGAGTCCTACGAGGCCGACGGCGGCGTGATCGGCGTCAACCTCGCGAAGCTGGAGGACTTCGTCGGGATGGCCAGCGGCGACCAGCTCGTCGAGCTCGAACTCGACGAGGAGACGCGAAAGCTAAACATCCGGATGGACGGCCTCTCCTCGACGCTCGCGCTCATCGACCCCGACTCCATCCGCCAGGAGCCCGACATCCCGGATCTGGATCTCTCCGCGGAGATCGTCCTGGAGGGCGCCCAGCTGGACCGCGGGATCAAGGCCGCCGACATGGTCTCCGATCACGTCCGGCTCCGCGTGGACGCCGACGAGGAGGCCTTCCACATCGAGGCCCAGGGCGACACCGACGACGTCGACTTCGAGCTCGACGCCGACGACCTGATCGCGCTCACCGCCGGCGCGGCCGACTCGCTGTTCTCGCTGGACTACCTGAAGGACATGAACAAGGCGATCCCGAAGGACGCCGAGGTCACGATCGAACTCGGCGAGGAGTTCCCGGTGAAGATCCACTACGCGGTCGCGGAGGGCCAGGGCAACATCACGTACATGCTCGCGCCCCGGATCCAGAGCGAATAGGTACGCTTACCCGCGGTGGCGGTCGATGACGCGCTTTGCCGCCTCGGCCTTCTCCTTCCAGCCGTACCCCGCCTCGTAGACGTGGCGCTTCGAGTCGACGAGCGCCTCGGGCGAGGGCTCCTCGAAGCCGCCGCGGGCCCACGCGCCGCTGTCTTGGAGCCACTCGATCACGTTCTCGCGGGTCTCGGACCACGAGAGCCCGACCATCTCGTACCACGCGATCATCGCGAACACCGCGTTGTCGTGGCAGCCGGGGACGCTCCCTCTGGTGTACAGGGTCCGCATCGGCTCGCGGGTCGGTTCGGCGACCTGCTCGCGGAACTCCGCGGCGGTCCGGAGGCGAAGCACGTCGTTGTTCTCGGTCACGCGCTCGTCGCGCTTGAGGCGTTCGAGCGCCGAGCGGTGGAGCGCGCCCCACTCGCCGTCGACGGCGTCGTAGAGGTCCGCCTCCGCGACGGGGCCGGCCGAGAGCCGGGCGACGATGTCGGTGTAGGCCTTCTCGACGTCGGGCCAGGGCGTGCCCTCGAAGTCGCAGTCGGCGTCGTGGAGGCTGTTCGTGGCCCGGCAGTCGGGACACGGGTAGTCGAAGCGCGGCACAGGGAAAGAAGGGCGGCGGCCGGTCTTAGGTGCCACGGTGTGGGCGATGCGTCCGCGGGCGGGCGACGGAGAGAGTCGTCCGATCGTCGTGTTTATTCGGCGGCGGCCGAGATAGAAAGCCGATGCCGATCGACCCGCTCTACGCCCGGTATCCCTTCTTCGAGGGCGCGCGCGAGGCCGTCCGCGAGGCGGACATCTCGCCGGCGGCGCTCGTCGTCGAGGACGCCCCGGCGGTCGAGCGCGGCCGCGAGCGGGTCGAACGCGCCCTGATGGAGGGGACGGTCGCCGCCGAGGAGCCGAAGCGGTGGGACCGCCGCGAGGAACTGCTCTCGTATCCGATCGCGCGGATCCTCGTCTCGCTGGTCGACACGCCCGCCGCCGTCGACAAGTACGCCACCGCGGAGGCGGCGACAGCGCGGGAGCGCTTCGAGGCCGACTTCGGCGGCGCGGAGTTCCAGAGCACCGGCCGAGCGCGCGCGTCGTTGGACGAGGTCCTCCGCGAGTTCGACCTCGACGGCGACGTCCGCCCGGACCGCAGCGACGGACCGGGACGGAGCGGCCCGTCGAGCCAGGCCGGCCGCGGCGGCGTAGGCCCCGGATCGGGCGGGGATGCGGGCCGCACCGCCCCCCACTACTGGGTCGCGCTCGGCCCCTACCTCGAACTCGGCGAGGAGAGCTGGGGGAGTCGCTGGCGGCTCGTCAACCGCGAGGTGCGCGACGGCGAGGTGCGCGTCGAGTCCGCGGAGCTGTCGCGGCTGCTGGAGGCGGCCGTCGAGCGCCGGGTGAGCGGGGGGCTCCCGTTCGAGGTGCGCGGGACCGACGGCGGCGACGCCATCGCCGACGCGCTCGATTCGGCCGTGGCCGACCTCCGGTCGCTCTTGAACGACCACGACGCCGGCACCGAGGAGGCGATCGAAGCCGTGGTGCCGGCGCTCTTCCCGCCGTGTATGAAGGCGCTCGTCCAGCGGGCCCGGAGCGGGGAGTCCGTGCCCGAACACGCGGAGTTCTCGCTCGTGTCGTTCCTCGTCGCGCTCGGGATGGACGGCGACGACGTCACGACGCTGCTCGGAGTCGCGGACGCAGAGAGCGACGGCGACGAAACGGAGGAAGGAAGGGAAGAGAGCGACGGCGATGGTGAGCGCCCCGCCGAGCGGATCCGAACGCGCGTGGAGTACCTCTCGGATTCCGACGGGACGCAGTACCCGCCGCCGTCGTGTGCGACGATGCAGTCCTACGGGACCTGCGTCGACCCCGACGAGCGCTGTGAGAGGATCTCGCACCCGCTGTCGTACTACACGGACGCTCTCGCCGACGCCGGTGACGTCCGCGACTGGCGGGAGGCCACGAGCGGAGAGTGATCACGATGACACGGTCGGTCACTCGTCGAGAAAGACGCCCGCGAGCGCCATCACGACGATGAAGAGCGCGACCGCGCCCACGAGTGCGAGGCCGCCGTCGTTCCCGAGGTCGGGCCCGAAGGTGACCCCGATGCCGACGAACACGGCGAAGAAAGCGCCGACAGAGACGATGGAGACGACGATCTTCCGCCGCATCTCCGCGTCGATTTCCATACTTCCGCCTTCCGGTGGCCGTTCTAAAAGGGCTTCGATGCGGCGCTGACGCCGGTTCGCGGTCGTCGGCGTCGACCGGCCGCGCGCCCTCATAGTGATTACTCTCACTGTTTACCGCCGAACGCCACCCCCGGTAACGGCGTTCGGCGGTAAGAAACGAGAGTAATCACTATCAGGCGTCCGGCGCGTCGCCGTCGTCTGTGGGTCCGTCGGACGTCGTCTCCTCGACGTCGGTCAGCCGCGCCTGCGCCGGCCCGCCGACGAACGACTCGAAGGACTCGCCCTCGGCGAGCGCGGTCTCCTTTTTCACCCGGTAGTTGCCGCCGTCCGTCACGTGCAGGTCGCCGGGGTGGAAGAAGTACCACGACTCGCGGTCGAACCGGACGCCGATCCGGGCCTTCGCGCCGAAGTTGCGAGCGAAGTAGATCAGCGCCTCCACCTCCTCGCCGGTGAGGTAGATCGGCCGCCCGGAGCTGGATTTGGCCTCGATGGCGTAGAAGACGTCGCCGTCGCCGGCGAGCACGTCCGGGAGCTCGCGGTCGGTCGCCGAGCCCGAGGCGGGAGCGCGCATCACCGCGAAGCCGGCCTCGTCGAGGCGGTTGACGAGTTCGCGCTCGCGGCGGTCGCCCTTCCGGTTCGAGGACATACCCGCTCTCGGGCCGAGAGGGTCTTAAACCGGACGACACGGTCGCCGTGAGTCGGCCGCGAACCCGCGAGTATATATATCGAAAACCCCATCAATCGAGTACTACGCGCCTCCGGCCGGAGCGGAGCGTCGCTGGAGGCCGAGCTCGGGGACGATATGGACGCCGATACCGCGGTCTCGAACGTCGTGCTCGTCACGGTCGACTCGCTGCGAGCCGACGCGCTCGGCACCTACGATTCGGACCGCCACACCCCCGTCTTCGACGGTCTGGCAGGTCGCGGCACCGTCTTCGAGCGGGCGTTTGCGACCGGGAACTGGACGCCCTTCTCGTTCCCGTCGATCCTGGCCTCGCGGCCGGTGTTCGCCGACTCCGGCCGGATCGGGGTCGACGGCGCGCCGACGCTGGCGTCGGTCCTCTCCGAGAGCGGCGTCGCGACCGGCGGCTTCAACGCCGCCAACGGATTCCTCACCTCTCACTGGGGCTACGACGACGGCTTCGACGAGTTCGAGCCGTTCGTCGCGAGCGTCGGCGGCAGCCTCTACAGCCGCTACCTCGCGACCCACCCGACGGTCGAGGCGTGGCTCCAGCTCGCGGCCTCTCCCCTCCGACGGCTGCGTTCGCGGCTCGCGGGCGACGTCGACGACCGGCCCTTCCTCGACACCTCCCGGATGTTCGACGTCGAGCACGCCGCGACGGCGTTCCTCGAATCCGTCGAGGGGCCGTTCTTCCTCTGGATCCACTACATGGACGCCCACACGCCCTACGTCCCCGCGCCGCGGTACATCCGCGAGGTCTCCGACAGCCGCGTCGGCACCCACCGGATGCTCCACGCCCACACCCGGACCGGACTCGGTTGGGAGGTTGGCGAGCGTACCCTCGCCGATCTCCGGACGCTCTATCAGGCGGCCGTCCGCCAGATCGACGCCAGCGTCGGCCGGCTGCTCGACGCGCTCGACGCCGAGGGGCTCTCCGAGGAGACCGCCGTGGTGCTCGCGGGCGACCACGGCGAGGAGTTCCAGGAGCACGGCCACCTGGCGCACTACCCCAAACTGTACGACGAACTGATCCGCGTGCCGCTCATCGTCGACGTGCCGGGCGCGGAGAGCCGGCGGATCAGCGGCCAGGTCGGTCTCGACGCGGTCCCGCCGACCGTGACCGGCCTGCTCGGCGTCGACGCCCCCGACGTCTGGACCGGTTCGTCGCTCCGACCGACGGTCCGCGACGGCGCCGCGCCCCCGGACGAGCCGGTCGTCTCGGTCACCGTCCGCGACGAGGACGTGACCGCCCAGCCGATCCCGCGGGGCCTCGACGACGGCGACCTGCTCGTGAGCGTCCGGGACCGCGATTGGACCTACATTCGAAACGTCGACCGCGAGACCGAAGAGCTGTACTTCCGCCCAGACGACCCCGGCCAACAGATGGATCTCGCGGGGAACGTCGCGGACGGTCGCGGGGGCGACGTCGGGGGAGAGGCGCGGGCGGTCGCCGACCGCTTCCGGCCGCTCGTCGACGCGCACGTCGAGCTCATCCGGGAGCGAGGCAGCGACGGCGACGGCGAATCGGAGCAGTCGGCGGAGATGGACGCGGACCTCGGCGCGCGGCTGGAGGCACTCGGGTACAGGTAGCGATGCTCCGGCGCTTCCTTCGCAACCTCCATAGCGCTCCGCTCGCGCTCCAGCTGCGGCGGTTCGTCGTCGTCGGCGCCGTGACCGCCGGGATCCAGATGGTTCTGTTGTGGCTGTTCGTCGACGTCTCGGGGCTGTACTACCTCCTGGGCGCGGTGATCTCGATCGAGATCACGATCGTGCTCTCGTACGTGCTCAACAACGCCTGGACCTTCCAGGCGACGCCGAACACGGGGATGAACTACCTCTACGGCCTGCTGCGCACGAACGTCGTCCGCGGGACGGCGATCCCGATCCAGATCGTCGTGCTCTATGCGCTCGTCGAGTGGCTGTCGCTGTTCTACCTGCTCGCGAACGCCGTCGCCATCGTGATCAGCGGCGTCTACCGGTACGTGCTCGACGCGAAGTGGACGTGGGGGCAGTGAGCGGCGCGGGGACGAACTCCGATTACGTCCCGTGGCTCCAGCTGTCCATATACTCGGCCTGCGCGTCCGAGAGGGAGTCGATCTCGACGCCCTCGGCCGCCAGTTTGATTTCGGCGACCTCGCGGTCGAGGTCGTCGGGGACGTCGTGGACGCCGGCGTCGTAGGCGTCGCCGTTCTCGACGAGTTCGCGGACACAGACCGCCTGGATGCCGAACGACTGGTCCATCACCTCCGCGGGGTGGCCGAGCGCGACCGGGGCGGCGAGGTTGACGAGGCGCCCCTCGGCGATGACGTTGAGGCGGCGGCCGTCGTCCATCTCGTAGGCGCGGACGCCGTCGCGGGCCTCGTACTCGTCGACCGCGAGGTCCGAGAGCGCGTCGAGATCGATCTCGATGTCGAAGTGGCCGGCGTTCGCGAGCAGGACGCCGTCTTTCATCTCCGCGAAGTCCTCGCGGGTGATGACGTCGCGGTTGCCGGTCGTGGTGACGAACACGTCGCCGACTTCGGCGGCCTCGTTCATCGGCATCACGTCGTAGCCCTCCATATGTGCCTCCAGGGCGCGGCGGGGCTCGACCTCGGTGACGATCACGTTCGCGTTCTGGCCCGCGGCCTTCTTCGCGACGCCCTTGCCGCAGTAGCCGTAGCCCGCGACGACGACGTTCTTGGCCGCAAAGGAGAGGTTCGTCGTCATCGCGATCGTCGCGAGCGAGGACTCGCCGGTGCCGTGGACGTTGTCGAAGAGCCGCTTCATCGGCGTGTCGTTGACGGCGAAGACGGGATATTTCAGCTCGCCGTCGTCGTCCATCGCGCGCAGGCGGTGGACGCCCGTGGTGGTCTCTTCGGCGCCGCCGACGATGGTGTCGATGAGTTCGGGGTGGTCCTCGTGGATGGCGTAGACCATATCCATCCCGTCGTCGACGGTGATCGTCGGCTCGTGGGCGACGACCGACTCGATCGCGGCGTAGTAGTCCTCGTCCCCGACGCCGCGCTTCGCGTAGGAGGTGATGGCGTCGTGTTCGTCGAGCGCCGCGCTCACATCGTCGTGGGTCGAGAGGGGGTTACAGCCCGTGATCGCGACCTCGGCGCCGCCGAGCGCCAGCAGTTCGACGAGGTTCGCCGTCTTGGCCTCGACGTGCATCGCCATCCCGATCGTCTGGTCCGCTAACGGCTGTTCCTCGCGGAACTGCTCGCGGAGTTCCTGAAGGATGGGCATATGCTGCAGCGCCCAGTCCATCTTCCGGCGGCCCTCGTCGCGAGCGGCCGCGACGTCGTCGAGGTGCTCGCTGATCGGCGGGTACGTGCTCTTGCTCATACCCCCGATTGCGACAGGTGAAAGAAAACGCTGCCGAACCACCTTTTTACTTCGTCGGGTGCGCAGAGCGCACCCTCCTCGCAAAAAGCTGGACGAAAAAGGGTCCGCGAGGCTCGCTCTGCTCGCCTCGCGGTGCGCTCACTGGAGAGTACCACTGGAATGGATACTCCGTCGGACGATCAGAGATCGAAGCGAAGAGTAGAGGGGTCAGCTGTCGGCGCTACCGTGAGTTTATATACGAACATGGGGCCAGCGCCCCCGTGACGTAGCGGATACCCCGCGTCGGGCAGCGGTTGTCCGGCACGTCGGCGCGGGAAGCGGCGGTGCCGGCTGTTCGCCAACGATCCAGCAGTGTGCCTCACTCGGGGAGTGAGAACGCCAGCACGTCGCCTTCGGTGATTCCGCGATCGGTCGTCCAGCCGTAGTTGACTTCGAGGACGTACTGCCCGCGACCCGGATAGCGCTGGTCTTCGCCGTCCTCGCCGGGGGGCGGTTCGGGCGCGTGGTGGATCTGGGTGATGGTGCCGTCGCCGTCCGCGTAGACGATGTCGAGCCCGAAGTCCATCCCCCGCATCACGTAGGTGTGGTCGCCGACTTCGTCGTACACGAAGAGCATCCCACGGTTCGCCGGCAGAGATTCGGTCTCGCTCAGACCGCGGTAGCGGAGCTGTCCGGTGTCGGCGATGGCCGCCGTGACGGACCCGAGCAGGTCGCCGTTCGGAGACCGGACTTCCACTACCGTCGTCTCGTAGCCGCGGAAGATCGGGGTGCCGGTGGACGTGTCCGCCGTCGCCGTCGGGGACGTCTCGGTGCCGGTCGCCGCGACATCCGAAGTCGTATCGACCGCCGGCGTCGGCTCTGTTCCGGTCTCGGTGCCGGAATCCGACGGGGCGCCCGCGCATCCCGACGCCCCCACAGCGGCAGCGCCGAGCAGGCCGAGGTACGTGCGACGTCGCATCCGTCACTCCGCGCGGGCGACGAGGTCCACCGCGCGCTTTCGCGCCGTCTCGACCACGCGCTCGGCATCGAGCGTCAGGACCTCTCGGTCCCGCATCAGCACCTGCCCGTCGCAGACCGTGTGGCGGACGTCCGACCCACGGACGGCGTACGCGAGGTGACTCACGAGGTCGTGGGCTGGCGCGAGGTGCGGCGCGTCGAGGTCGACGACCGCCAGGTCGGCCGCCGCGCCGGCTTCGATCCGCCCGCCGGGGAGCGACAGCGCCGCGGCGCCGCCTTCGGTCGCCATCCGGACGGCCGCCGCGGCGGGGACGGCCGCGGCGTCGTCGGCGCCGAGCTTGCCGAGCATCGCGGCGTCCCGGAGCTCGTCGAAGAGGTCGAGGTCGTTGTTGGAGGCGGCCCCGTCGGTTCCGAGCGCGACCGTCACGCCGGCGTCGAGGAGGTCCTGAACGGGCGCGATGCCCGAAGCGAGCTTCATATTCGACGCCGGGCAGTGGACGACCGCCGCGTCCCGCTCGGCGAGGAGGTCGATCTCGGCCTCGTCGACGTGGACGCCGTGGGCGAGGAACGAGGTCTCCGAGAGGAGGCCGACGTCGTCGGCGTATTCGAGCGGCCGCTCGCCGCGTTCGTCGACGATCGGCTCGACCTCCTCGCGCGTCTCGTTCGCGTGCGTATGCACCGGGACGCCGGCGTCGCGAGCGGCGTCGACCGCCTCACGGAGGAGCGGCTCCGCGACGGTCGTGAGCGAGTGGGGCATCACCGCCGTCCGGACCCGGCCGTCGGCCGCGCCGTCGTACTCGCGAGCGACGTCGACGCTCTCTTCGACGTCGGCGCGGGCCGCCTCGTCGTCCTTGCCGACGGTGACGACGCCGTGACCGAGTCGGGCACGTAGGCCGGCGCGGTCGACCGCGTCGACGAGCTCGGGGACGTGGAAGTACATATCGGCGAAGGCGGTGGTGCCCGAGCGGATCATCTCGACGAGCCCGAGTTCGGCGCCGGCGCGGACGTCCTCCGGGCCGAGTTCGGCCTCGGCCGGCCAGATGTCCTCGCGGAGCCACGCGTCGAGCGGCTTGTCGTCGGCGTAGCCCCGGAGAAGCGTCATCGCGACGTGCGTGTGCGCGTTCACGAGCCCCGGGATCACGAGGCCGCCCGCGGCGTCGAGCGTCTCGTCGGCCTCGTGGTCGGCCGCGAGGTCCGGCCCGACGGCGTCGATGACGCCGTCGTCGCGATCGATCAGCACGTCCGCGTCCACGACCTCGAAGTCCGGCCGGAGGACTCGTCCGCCGGCGACCAGGAGCGTGTTCGATGACATACCGTGCGGTACCGACGGCGCGGGTATCATACTGTCGTCTGGCGGCGGCAGAGCGCCGGCCGCGAGGTTCCCCGAACGGACCGGTACCGGGCCCCAGCGCCGGTCAGAGCCAGTCTCGCAGAACTTAAACCGGGGCGCGACGAACCCCCGCCTATGAGCGACGACGAGAACGGGGGGCGACGAGACCTCCGGATGCCCGACGACGACGAGGTGTTCGCCGTCGTCACGAACATGCTCGGGGCGAACCGCGTGAAAGTCCGCTGTGCCGACGGCGTCGAGCGGACCGCGCGGATTCCCGGCCGGATGCAAAAGCGCATCTGGATCCGCGAGGACGACGTCGTCCTGGTCGAGCCCTGGGACTGGCAGGACGAGAAGGCCGACGTGGTGTGGCGCTACGAGAAGTCCGAGGCCGACCAGCTGCGCGAGGAAGGCCACATCCAGTGACCGTGCCCCGAGCGCCCGCGGCCGGACCGACGAGAGACTGATTCGATGACCGATCCCGAGCGCGGTTCCGACCCCGATCCCGACCCGGATTTCGACGACGACGAGGACTTCGGCTTCTTGGCGCCCGACGAGGTAGAAGCGCCCGGCGACGAGTGGAAGGAGATCGACGTCACCGACACCGAGGCCGACCGGATCGCCCGGCGCCGCGATCGGGAGTTCGACGAGTTCCGGAAGCGACTGAAGGACGCCGACCAGTTCAAGGTCGAGCAGTCGGTCTTCGACGACGCCACCTTCGCGGCGATCTACAAGCTCGTCCAGGACGGCCACATCGACGCCTTCGGCGGGCCGATCTCGACGGGGAAGGAAGCGAACGTCTACGAGGCGCTGGGGAGCCACGACGGGAGCGAGCGGGACGTCGCGGTGAAGATCTACCGCATCAACGCCTCGAACTTCCGGCAGATGCGGGAGTACCTGGAGGGCGACCCGCGCTTCGAGGGCCTCGGCAACGACAAGAAGCAGGTCGTCCTCGCGTGGACGCGCAAGGAGTTCGCGAACCTGAAGCGGGCGCGGGAGGCCGGCGTCCGTGTCCCCGAGCCGATCGCCGTCGAGCGGAACGTCCTCGTGATGGAGCTGGTCGGGCTCGTCGAGGACCGGGCGCGGCGGCTCGCCGAGGTCGACGTCGAGAACCCCGAGACGGCCTACGACGTCGTCAGCGAGTATATGCGGCGGCTCTACTCCGCAGGCTTGGTCCACGGCGACCTCTCGGAGTACAATATGATCATCCACGACGGCGAGCTCGTCGTGATCGACCTCGGCCAGGCGGTGACGGTCCACCACCCCAACGCCGACGAGTTCCTCCGGCGCGACTGTCGGAACGTGGCCGCCTTTTTCGGCCGGCAGGGGCTCGACGCGAGCGGCGACGAGCTCTACGACTTCGTCACCGCGGTCGAGCCCGAGCCCGCCGGCGAGCCCGAGGGGCCGGACGTCGCCGACGGATAACGCTTCCGCGCCGGGGTGCGAAGGAACGCTTAAACGGCTTCACCGGGTAGCGAGGCGTATGAAACACGTGAAGGTACCGCAGGATCGGATCGGCGTCCTCATCGGCGAGGGCGGCGAGACGATGCGGGAGGTCGAACGCCGGGCCGAGGTGCGCCTCGACATCGACTCCGAGAGCGGCGCCGTCGCCATCGACGACGTGGGCGACCCCGTGTTGGGGATGCTCGCGCCCGACGTCGTGCGGGCGATCGGTCGCGGCTTCACTCCCGAGGCCGCGCTCTCCATCCTCGACGACGAACTACGGACGTTCGAGCTGGTCGACCTCGAATCGCACACCCGGAACAAGAACGACCTCCAGCGACAGAAGGGCCGGCTCATCGGCGAGAACGGCCGGACGCGAGAGCTGATGGAAGAGCTCACCGGCGCCGAGGTCGTGATCAAGGGCACGACCCTCGGCGTGATCGGACAGCCCGAGGAGGTCGAGGCGGTGCGGCGCGCAGTAGGGATGATCCTCGACGGCGCGCCCCACGGCGCCGTCTACTCGTTCCTCGAACGGAAGCACAACGAACTGACCCAGGGCTTCGACGTCCGGCAGTCCGGCTGAGTCATCCGCGTCGGTCTCTGCGTCCGGGCTCGGCGTCGGGACTCGGCCGTCGTCTCCGTGCTCAGTTCGCGCCGTACCGCTCCGAGAGGTGTCGCCGGACCCGACGCGCCGCGTCGGCGTCGAGGGTCCAGACCCCGTCCCACTCGTCGCCGTCGTCGGTCACGGCGATGAGCGCCGCGCCCTCTCCGTCTCCGTCGGCGGGCGGCGTGAACACCACGAACCACCCGTTTCTGATCTCGGAGGCCTCGTCGTTGTGGACCGTGAGCGACGAGGACACCACCCGCTTCGGGCTCCCGAGGCCGTAGACGTGGACGTCGAGGTCGGTGTGGGAGAGCTGCCGATAGGCGCGTTCCGTGCCGCGTTCGTCCGCGATGCGGGAGAGCCGCTGGAAGCCCGTGTGGAGTTCGCCCTCGCCGTGGCGGAGCGCCATCGCCTCGATGTATCGGGAGATCTCGATGAGGAGGAGCTTTCCCTTCGTGCCGGCCGGGTAGCCGTGGACGCGGAACCGCGTGCCTTCGAGGTTGTGAACGACGTCGGGGGTCTGGATCTCCGAGAGGGGTCGAGCACCCGTGATGTAGATGTCGGAGTTGACCGCGAGGACGGAGTCGCGGACGTCGGTGAACGGGGACTCGGCGACGACGCTGCCGTCGCGCCGCAGTTGGACGATGTCCGAGTCCGAGAGGATCCGGGTGGCCTCGGAGACCGACACGGGCTGGTCCGAAAAGAGCGAGTCCAGCATCCGCGCGACCATCGGCGGCTGTTCGCTATTGACGATCGAAAGCGACGTCTCCCGCTCTCCGGATGCGAATTCCTCGATGAAGTCCCGGAGTGCCATTGCACCCTCCTAAGACCACTCCCGACATTAGCGCTTTGTCACGGTATCACGTTCGATAACCACCGATTCGGGCTTCCGACAGATGCGGGATCCAGGGTGGGAGAAAAACGATATAAAGGCGCTCGATATGGTAGTAGTTACCACGGACATTCGCCCGTCGGAGGGCCTCTCTCGGACCGGTAGCGTTACTTTTTTATAGAATCACAAACAATCAACGGGCGACTATGTCTCAGCGAATGCAGCAGGGCCAGCCCATGATCATTCTGGGCGAGGACTCCCAGCGCACACAGGGGAAGGACGCGCAGTCGATGAACATCTCGGCCGGCAAAGCCGTCGCCGAGTCCGTCCGGACCACGCTGGGTCCGAAAGGGATGGACAAGATGCTCGTCGACTCCGGCGGGTCCGTCGTCGTGACGAACGACGGCGTAACCATCCTCAAGGAGATGGACATCGACCACCCGGCGGCGAACATGATCGTCGAGGTCTCCGAGACCCAGGAGGACGAGGTCGGAGACGGAACGACGACCGCCGTCGTCGTGGCCGGTGAGCTCCTCGATCAGGCCGAAGAGCTCATCGAGCAGGACGTCCACGCGACCACCATCGCCCAGGGCTACCGCCAGGCTGCAGAGAAGGCCAAGGAGGTCCTCGAGGAGAACGCCATCGAGGTCTCGAAGGACGACCGCGAGACGCTCGTCAAGATCGCCGAGACGGCGATGACGGGCAAGGGCGCCGAGTCCTCGAAGGACCAGCTCGCCGAGCTCGTCGTCGACGCCGTGCTGGCTGTCGCCGACGAGGACAGCGTCGACACCGACAACGTCTCCGTCGAGAAGGTCGTCGGCGGCGCCATCGAGAACTCCGAGCTCGTCGAGGGCGTCATCGTGGACAAAGAGCGCGTCCACGAGAATATGCCCTTCGGCGTCGAGGACGCCGACGTCGCGCTGTTCGACGGCGCGCTGGAGGTCCGCGAGACGGAGATCGACGCCGAGGTCAACGTCACCGACCCCGACCAGCTCCAGCAGTTCCTCGACCAGGAAGAAGAACAGCTCAAGGAGATGGTCGACGAGCTCGTCGACGTCGGCGCCGACGTCGTCTTCGTCGGTGACGGCATCGACGACATGGCCCAGCACTACCTCGCGAAGGAGGGTATTCTGGCCGTTCGCCGCGCGAAGTCCTCCGACCTGAAGAAGCTCGCCCGCGCGACCGGCGGCAACGTCGTCGGCTCGCTCGACGACATCGAGGCCGACGACCTCGGCTTCGCGGGCTCGGTCGCCCAGAAGGACATCGGCGGCGACGAGCGCATCTTCGTCGAGGACGTCGAGGACGCCAAGTCCGTCACGCTCATCCTCCGCGGCGGCACAGAGCACGTCGTCGACGAGCTCGAACGCGCCATCGAGGACTCCCTGGGCGTCGTGAAGACGACCCTCAACGACGGCAAGGTCCTGCCCGGCGGCGGCGCGCCGGAGACCGAACTGTCGATGGAGCTCGGCGAGTTCGCCAGCTCCGTCGGCGGCCGCGAGCAGCTCGCGATCGAGGCGTTCACCGAGGCGCTCGACGTCATCCCGCGCACCCTCGCCGAGAACGCCGGCCTCGACCCCATCGAGTCGCTCGTCAACCTCCGCAAGGAGCACGCTGACGGCGACATCGGTGCGGGCCTCGACGCCTACACCGGCGAGATCGTCAACATGGAGGACGACGGCGTCGTCGAACCCCTCCGCGTCAAGACGCAGGCCATCGAGTCCGCCACCGAGGCGGCCGTGATGATCCTCCGCATCGACGACGTCATCGCCGCCGGCGACCTCAAGGGCGGCGGCAGCGACGACGGCGGCGACGAGGGCGGCGCGCCCGGCGGCGCCGGCGGCATGGGCGGTATGGGCGGTATGGGCGGCATGGGCGGCGCAATGTAAGCGTCGGCTTCAGGCCAACACCCACCCCCCACCGACCGCAGTTCAGTACCGCCCGCCGAACGCCAGCGACCGATTTTCTTCGCGAACGGACCGCGTAGCGGTAGCGCCGTCGCTTGAGACGGCGTCGTCGACCTGGCGCTTTTCACAGAGCGGAGCGACCGTCGAGAAATGGGCGATCCAGCCTGCTACCGGGAGACGTGTCCGACCTGCGACGCGCCGGTGACGGTCGTCGACGAGGAGTGTCGGCATTGCGGTCGCTCGCTGGCGCACAGCCGAGGCGACGAGTGAGGGGCAAGAGGGATCCGATCCGGAATGCGAAAGAGCAAAACGAAGAGCGAAGAGCGGAGAACGAAGAGCGAGACGGCGAGCGGCGACGGTTACTCGGTCCGGTCGATGTCGATCTGCTCGCGGATCGCGGCCAGTTCCTCGGAGTCCGCGAGCGCTTCGACCTGCGTCCGGAAGTGCCGCTCACACAGCCCGACCTTGATTCCGTCCTTCTCCGCGGCGTACGCGGCATCCCGGTCGCAGTAGTGGCACTTCATACGAGGGGGTTCGTTCTCGATGGGGTTTAACTCTATGCTCCCGGCTATCTCGGCCGAGAACGGGCGTCATACGCCCGGCAGACGAGCGGCGAACGCGTCGAAGTCAGCCGCCGGCGGCCCGGCCACGCCGAGGGTCCGGTCGTGGGCGTCGGAGCCGCCGGTCCGGACGAGGTCGGCCTCCTCGGCCACGCGGTCGACGAGGGCGGGGTCCTCGCGCTCGGCGCTCGATCCGCTGTAGGGGTAGTACCGCTCGACGGCGTCCAGATCGCGGGCCAGATCGAGCGCCGCCTCCGGGTCGCGGTAGCGGAACGGGTGGGCGAGGCCGACGACCGCACACGACTCCCGGAGCACCTCGACGCCTGTCGCGGCCTCGGGGACGTAGCGTTCGACGTAGCAAGGGCCGTCGTCGCCGATCAGGTGCTCGAAGGCGCCTTTGTAGTCGTACGGGGCGTCGCTCTCCTCGACGGCGCGGGCGATTGTCGGCCGGCCGAGGCCCTCGCGGAGTTCGACGTCGAGCGCGACGTCCAGGTGGGCTTCGACCTTCCGGACGATCTCGGCCCCGCGGCGCTTCCTGTCTTCTTGGATCCGGTCTGTGACCGACCGGAGCCCCTCGGTCGCCTCGACGCCGTAGCCCAGGAGGTCGAGCCGCTGGTCGCCGGCGTCGACGCGGAGTTCGATCCCGCGGATCACGGTCACGCCCTCTCGGGTCGTCACCGGGGCGTCCAGTTCCGGGTGGATCCGGTCGTGATCGGTGACCGCGACGACGTCGACGCCGCCCTCGCGCGCGGCGGCCGCGAGGTCCGGGACCGTCAGGACGCCGTCCGACGCCGTCGTGTGGACGTGGAGATCGGCCGACGGCGCCGGGCCGTCGGGATCGCCGTGTCGGTCGGGAGGCACAATGGGGCGTCGGCGACGGAGCGCTTTATTCCTTGTGTGGTGAGCAAATTCATATTAGTGACATAACATTTGATATTAGGATATATTACGTATTAATCTTCTACAAATACCATAACAGAAAACCATTAAGAATCTCCGGCATTCAGATACGAGTGCAATGCGCTTGAACCGCACCGGCGAACTCATCGACGCTCACGAGTTCCCGGCGACGACCGAGGAACTCATCGAGGCGTACGGCGACCAGACTATCGAACTCCCCAACGGGTCCGCCCGCCTCGGAGACGTACTCGCCCGTGCGGGTTCGGAGACCTACACGGACGCCGACGACGCCCGCTCGGCGCTCCACTGCGGGCTCGGCCACGAGGCCATCGGCCGACGGTATTACAGCGACCGCGACGCCTACGCGATGGGCGAGGACGGTCCACAGCAGGTCTCCTTCTGAAGCGACCGACGCGATTTTAGAACGGTAGTTCGAGGGGCACGCGCCCCTTCGTGTACCCCTCCACCCGACCGGACGGTCTGAGTCGGAAGACCGCGGCCGGCCGGTGGTGGACCTCCGGCCGCTCGGCGAGGATCGACTGCCACTCGTCGTCGGGGAACGACGAGCAGTCGACGAAGAGGACGACGCCGCCGCCGTGTTCTTCCAGTTGGCCGTCGGACTTCGTCTCGGCGGTGTCGCGGACGGCGGCGATCGGCGTTCCGGCGCTCCGCCTGGCCGTCGGCGTCGGGCGCGTCACCTCGACGAGGACGGCCTCGTCGCCCTTCCCCGCCCGGTAGTCGATGGCGTGGCCCGTCGAGACGTCGATCTCCGGTTCGATCTCGTAGCCCGCCTCGACGAGGAGGTGGCCGACGTTGAACTCGCCCATCGCGGCGGTCATCCGCGTGAGGTCGAGGTACTCGGAGGTGCCGAGCTTGCCGGCCATCACCTCCCGCCAGTCGTCGAGCGCGCGGGTGCGGAAGAACGACTCATAGAACTCCAGGGCCTCGTCGCGGTCGGCGTCGGGAAAGCCCGCGGCGTGGTCGCGGAAGAACTCCCGGGTCGTCTCGCGGCCGTCCTTCGAGAGGAAGACCGGGAGGAAGAACCACGAGAGGTGGGGGTACGGTTCGAGCCAGGGGCTCTCCTCGTGCAGTTGGGCGGTGAGTTCGCGCGTCGCCCACCGCGAGACGTCGCTCGGGACGTGCTCGAAGCTGTACTTGTCGGTGCGCCAGAGCGCCTCGGGCGTCTCGGTGTTGCCGAGCCAGTAGGCCTCGTCGTCGGACCACAGAAAGAGAGCGACGTCGCCGTTGTCCATCTCGAAGCGCTCGCCGGTGTAGCCCTCCGGGGGACGGAACCACGGGGAGCGGCGCGTCGCGCCGAGATTCCGGTCGAGATCGCGGTAGATCTGCCCGACCACCCGGTCTTCGGTCCAGCGACCAGGGGCGTATCGAAAGCGTAGGGGGCGTGCCACGGTCGTACTAACGCGTCGACCCGTTTATACTGTCGGCTCTGCGGCCCCAGAATCGGCGCCGGCGAACCGATCGGCGACACATATATGTGGGTAACACTCTCACGGTATGGTGTATCATGTCGATGGGCGCATACGACGACGACGAACACGAACGTCGTGAGCGGAAGAACGGTGCGGTCGATACGGACTTCTCCGACGACCGAACGGTGTATCGGGGATCCGTGGAGTACGAGGCCGGCGAGTCGGCGGAGGCGCTCCTCGACCAGTTCAGAGAGCTTAACGGGAGCTGAATCCGGCTCTTCTAGCCGCGCACGCGGAGCGTCGCCATCGCCGCCACGGAGACGACGGCGACGGCGACGACGTGGCCGCCGACCGCGACGAGCAGCACCGGCCGGTCCAGGAGGAACGGCACCATCGCCAACTGAAAGAGGCCGAACGCGACGTTCGTCGCGTCGAGCCGGCGGAGCTGGCGGGCGGTCTCCGGTTCGAACTCGAACCGAAGCGAGCGCCACAGCGCGACGACTGCCGCCCACCACGAGGTCCCGATCCGGTAGCAGAGGTCCCAGAGGATCAACAGCGTGAGGTACACCGCGGGCACGGGCGGCTCGGGGCCGAACAGCCCTTCGAGGAGCCCCGGCCCGGCGGTCTGCGGGTCGAAGATGAACAGGTGCGTCACCAGCGCGACGAACGCGAGCACGCCGAGGACGACCTCGATGCTCGACCCGAAGAGGAGCCGTCGATACGGCTCGGGCAGGTCGAGCCGTCGCGTCCGCCGCCCGAACCGCCGCATCACGACGCTGCCGGCGGCGGCGACCGCCACCGCGACGGTGCCCGGGAGGACGGCGGTCCAGAGGTCGTACGCCCACGCGAGGACGAGGACGCCGGTCTCGAAGAGCACGAGCTGGATCGCCATCGCCTGCAGGTCCGTGAGGTCGACGCCGGGGACGGCGCCGACGATGCTCTCGTAGACCCAGGTCTCGCCGTACGGCTCGGCCTCCGACCGGAGCTCGGGGCGGGCCATCAGCGACCGGCCCGTCCCGAGGCGCCGGCGTCGGTCTCGCGGGGCGATTCGTCGCCGAGCGCCCGCGCCACGGCCTCGTCGAACGGCGTGCGGTCGACGTCGATCAGCGACTCGATGCGGTGGTCGCGGACGACGACGGGGTTCTTCAGCCCCTCGATCAGCGGGCGCGCGACCGCGGCGGGGACGTCGGTGACGAGCCCGACCCACAGCGAGGACAGGCGCGTCGAGAGCACGGGCACCGGGAGGACGACCGGGCGCCGGCCGCGCTTGGCGCCGACGCGGAGCAGGATCTCACGGTAGGTGAGGACGTCCGGCCCGCCGATCTCGTAGGTCTCGCCCGCGGTCTCGGGGATGGAGAGCACCCCCGCGAGGTACGCGATGGCGTCGTCGACGAAGATGGGCTGGCACTTCGTGTCGACCCACCGCGGCGTCACCATCACCGGCAGCCGCGAGGAGAGCTGCCGGATCATCTCGAAGCTCGCCGACCCCCGGCCGATCAGGATCGCGGCCCGGAGCGTCGTGAGCGCGTAGTCGGCGTCGCCGAGGATCCGCTCGACCTCGCGGCGCGAGCGCAGGTGCTCGGAGAGCTGGTCCCGGTCCTCGCCGAGGCCGCCGAGGTAGATCACGCGCTCGACCCCGGCCGCGGCGGCCGCGTCCGCGAAGTTCCGCGCCGCGCGGCGGTCGCGCGCCTCGAAGTCGGCGCCGGCGCGCATCGAGTGGACCAGGTAGTAGGCGGCGTCGACATCGAGCGCCGCGTCGAAGCTCCCCGGCTCCAGCAGGTCGCCCTCGACGGTCCGAACGCCGTCGGGGGCGTCGTAGCGCCCGGCGTCGCGGACCAGGGCGGTCACGTCGTGGCCGGCGTCGAGGAGCGCCGGGACGAGTCGACATCCGACGAACCCCGTCGCCCCCGTCACGAGCACATCCATAGCGGCGGGAGGGTCCCGAGCCTGTTAACGGTTCTCGCCGGAGAGCACCGGACCCGAGCGCGGTTCGGAGCGCCGCCGCGACGTCTCCGGGCGCTCGGGCGTCGAAATGCGCGGCCGTCGCGTTTCCGGCTCCGACCGTCCAGCGCGCTGGACAGCGCGCCGCGCTCGGGCGACGAACGGCGACGTGTCGGGTCGGATGCGGAACGCGGGGCTCCGACCCCGAGACGCGGCGGACAGCTGCGGCGGTTGTGGTAACTCATAGTGAGTGCTCTCGTCTCTTACCGCCGAGCGCCGTCACCGGGCGTCGCGTTCGGCGGTAAACAGTCAGAGTAATCACTATCAGGCGACGTCCCGTTCGCGGGGTTCACCGGCGAGGGACCACGGCGGTCGCCGTCAGTCCAGATCGTCGGGTTCGACCACGTCGGGGCCCACGGAGACGGCTGCAACGCGGTCGGCGATCGCATCGTGGAACGCGAGGCCGCCGAAGACGAGGACGGCGAGGATCGCGGAAACGACGAATTCGGGTATCATATATATGGCTATACACCACTATGTAAAGAACGCATCGCCGGCAGTCGGACCCGAGCGGGCACCGTCGGTTCGGTATGTAGAGTATATATCGCCCTATATCACAACGCAAAGGTATGTTTGAGTATTTCCGATAGTGCCCGATACCCAGCCAGACATACGCCTCATAGCAGTCTTCTTTTTATACCGCCCGAGTGTCTGACGTGATGTCGCAGGCAACCGCAGAAAGGGGGAAGTCGTCCTCCTTCACGACCGACGTCGATCTGACGAACCTCGTGGTGATCGCGGGGCTCACAGCCGTACTGTTCGCAGGGGCACTGGCAATCGGTGAGGGCCTCGGAGAGATTCCGCCGGACATCGACTGGAAGGCGTTCTTCGTCGTGTACACGGTCATCGTGTTCGTGCCGTGGGGCACGCCGACCATCGCCGCGGCCGTCGGCGCGACGATGGCGGAGGGCATCCTCGACTTCTTCGAGGGCATCGAACCGGACGAGCCGTTCGGCTGGACGGGCTACATCGTCGGGTTCACCGTCGCCGGCTACTTTATGAAGGACCCGAGCGACACGGTCAAGCTCGCCATCGGCGCGGTCCTCGGCGCGTTCATCCAGTTCGCTATCGAGGGGCTGAGCCTGGTCCTCATCTCCGGTGACGCCCTCTCGGTGTACTTGACGTCGCTCGCCGGCAACACCCTCACGCACGGGGTCGTCCTCGGCGCGATTCCCCTGATTCCGGTCGTCAGCGCGCTCAAGGGCCGGATGGAACGGGTGCTCGCGCCGGCGGCACAGCAGTCCGAGTAACCGCGGTCCCCCCGTCTTTCATTCATACACCGTATGCCCACGAACCAGACCGACAGTACGAGGGACGATGATCCGAGCTGAGGCGTTCACGTTCACGTATCCGACCCGCGACGAGCCGGCGCTGACAGACCTCTCCTTCGAGATCGACGATGGCGAGATCCTGGGCGTCGTCGGGCCGGTCGAGGGAGGGAAGACGACGCTCGCGATGGCGCTCGCGAGTTTCGCGCCGCAAAACACCGGCGGGAGCACCGAGGGATCCCTCACCGTCGCCGGCCGGGATCCCCGCGAGGCGACGGACAACACGGTCGCGATGGTGTTCGAAGACTACTCCGCACAGCTCACGCAGGTCCACGTCATCGACGAGGTGATCGCGCCGCTGGTGAACCGCGGGGTCTCCCGGTCGGCGGCGATCGAGCGCGCGCGCGGCCTGCTCGACGACGTCCGGCTGGGCGACGTCGAGGAGACGAAGTTCACGTGGGAACTCTCGGGCGGCCAACAACAGCGGCTCGCCATCGCCGCCGCCCTCGCGACAGATCCCGAGGTAATGATCTTCGACACGGCCACGGACATGCTCGACCCCGAGGGCCGGGACGACGTCTCGAACCTCATCGCGTCGCTCAAGGGCGACAAGACCCTGGTCGTGACGGAGAACGATCCCGACGCGCTTGTGGGGATCGCCGATCAGCTGCTCGTCCTCGAGGGGGGCGAGCAGATCGCGTTCGGTCCCGCCGACGACCTCCTCCGGGACATCGACCTCCTCGAAGGGATCGGAGTGGCCCCGCCCGTGTGTACCCGCATCGCTCGTGAGGTCGGCCTCTCCGGGTCGCCTCTCACCCCGGGAGAGTTCCTCACCGCCCTCGAGACGCACGACTCCGATCTGCCCCAGAGCGATAGTGGTTCGGAGAGCGCTTCCGCCGAATCGGCGGGCTTCGGGGAGCCCCTCATCGGGACGGACGGGATGGAACACGAGGGCGCGGTCGAGGGAGAGACCGCCTCCGAACTCGGGGAGCCGCTGCTCCGCGCGGACGACGTGCGGTATCAGTACTCCTCGGAGTCGGTTGCCGTAGAGGACGTCGCGTTCTCCGTTCGCGAGGGCGAGGTACACGCGGTTATCGGGGGCAACGGCGCCGGAAAGACCACGTTCACCAAGCTGCTCGTGGGGCTGTTCGAGCCCGACGAGGGCCGTATGCACGTCAACGGCGAATCCACCGACGGCCGGACCGCACGCGAGGTCGCGGAATCGGTCGGGATCGCGCTCCAGAACCCGGACGAGCAGCTGTCCGAACAGACCGTCGAGCAGGAGATCCGCTTCCCGCTCGAGAAGCGTCGGTACGAACGGAGGGGCCTGCTGGGCCTCTCGAAGCGTGAGCGCTACGACGAGGCCTTCATCGAGGAGCGAGTCTCGGAGGTGTGCGACATCGTCGGCATCTCCGAGGACATCCTCCGGGAGGACCCGATGTTCCTCCCCCGCGGGGTGCGCCGGCAGGTGACGATGGCGTCCGCGCTCGCGCCCGACCCGGACGTGCTGGTGCTCGACGAACCCGTCGCGGGCGTCGACGCGACCGCCCGGGCCCACGTGACGCGGGCGATCGAGCGACTGCGCAGTCAGGGGAAGGGGATCGTCGTCATCGACCACGATATGGACTTCGTCTGCGAGATCGCCGACACGGTCACCGTCCTCAACGAGGGAAGCGTGGCGATACAGGGGCCGACCCACGAGGTGTTCGCCGCCGACAACTGGGAGTGGTTGGCGAGTCACCACATGCGCCCGCCCAGGGCGGCCCGGCTCGCCCGGCGGGTCGGCGTCGACGCGCTCACCGCCGACGAATTCATCGCGGCGTTCGCTCCGAAGCTGGAGGTGTCGCAATGAAGCGGCGGGTCCCGGTCATCTACAACGACGTCGACACGTGGTTCCACCGCCGCGATCCGCGGGCGAAGCTCGCCGTGTTCGTGTTGATGCTGCTGTACCTGTACGCCGCACCGACCTGGGAGTGGATGCTGGCGATGGTGGTCGTCGGCCTCGGGTTGGTGGTCGCTGCGAGAGTCCCGCCGCTCTGGATCGGTGCCCTCCTGGCCCTCCAGATCCCGAACGTCCTCGGGATACTCGCGTTCCCGGCCATCCAGCGGATGGTGACGGGCGGGAGCGCGTTCGGCGGCAACTTCGATTTCGGACTGAAGCTCGCGCTCTCCTGGCAGGCCGCGCTGTTGATCAGCGCGAGCCTGTTCACGACGATGGAGTTGACCGAGATCACCGACGGGCTCCGCGGGCTGGGCGTACCGGAGCTCGTCTGCTTCACGCTCGAGTACGTCCTGCTGCTGTTCTACATCACGATCAGCGACCTGTTCCGAATCATGGACGGGATGAAGGTGAAGGGCCTCCCGATCGAGACGAAGAACCCGATCAAGTTCGCGCTGAACGCCCCGAGTCTGGCGGTACCGATGTTCATGTCGGTGCTCCAGCGCTCCAATACGATGATGTCAGTGCTGACGATGCGGGGGTACTCGTTCTCGAACAGGGACCGCGAGCTCCGTCACGAACTGCAGTTCGACGCCGGCGACGCCCTCCTGTTCGGAGCCGGAGTGGTCGTCCTCGGCGGGACCCTCGCCGCCAATTTCGGACTCATCACCGTTCCCGTCCTGCCCTCGCCCACTCCCTGAGTATGACCGACAACACTGAATCCGTCACGACTTCGACCGACGAAGATTCGGTTGGAATGATCGATCCGAGCACGGCAGAGGGCCGAAGCCAGTTGCTCCTGTTCGGGGGCCTGGCGTGTCTCGCCGTCGGACACCTGATCGAGCTGTCGGTACTCGCGTGGAGCGGCGCCGGGATCGTCACCGTCGCGTTCGTCCTCAACACCGCCGGGAAGATCGTCCACTACCGAGACCTTCCGATCCCGTCGCGAGACCAACTGATACTGTCGGCGACGTGGTCGCTGCTCGCGGTGATCGTCGTCGGACTGCTGGTGAACTTCGCGCACACGCGGTTCGGCTCCGGTGACGGCGCATACTTCTGGTCGATGGCCGTTGCCGGTGTCGGCTTCGGGTTGTTGCATATGGCAGCACAGTCGAAGTACCTCCCCGAGAGCGAGGTAAAAGCGAAATAGCACCGACGAGACGCTATGGAAACACGGAAGATTCAGAAAGTCAGCGGCGGGACGTTCACCGTCTCGCTGCCCCGGGAGTGGGCACAGGCAGAGGGCATCAGCCAGGGAGACGTCGTCGACCTTCATACGCATCTCGATGGGGTGCTCGTCGTGCAGACGCGAGACCGGGAGGTGGACCCGACCGGAGAGGTCACGGTCGAACTCCGCGGTGCCGATCCCGACTGCGTCCGACAGTCCCTGTGGGCGGCCTACACCGCGGGCTACACCGACATAACGCTCACGGCGCGGGACGCATTCGATAGCTCGCAGCGAACCGCCGCCAACGAGGCGGTTGGCGTCCTATCGGGAGCGACCGTTACCAGCGCGACCGACGGGGAGATATCGATCCGGGTGTTCCTCGATTCCGAGGAGATTTCGGTACCGCAGTTGGTACGACAGCTCTCGTTCCTCACCACGTCGATGCACGAGGAAGCGATGGCTGCTGTGGCCGACGACACGACGACCCACGACCTCGGCGATCGCGACGATCAAGCGGACCGGCTGTTCGCGCTGACCGAGCGCTCGTTCGTACTGGCACTCTCCCGACTCAGCGAAGTGGACTCGCTCGGATCGACGCGTCCGGAGCTGTTCGACCTCTGGTCTACGGCTCGAAACCTAGAGCGCGTCGCCGACCACGCAGAGCGCGTCGGTCGGATCGCTCGCGAGGCCGATCAGATTCCGGCGAGCGATCGCGTCTCCGAGCTCCGGCGGCTCGCAGAGCGATCGCGGAACATCGTCGGAGACGCAGTGAGTGGAATCGTCGACGACGTGGGGACCGAGCGAGTACGCGGCGCGCTCCAGCGCCGGGCGCGAGTCCGCGAAGAGATAGCGGAGTTAGACCGGCGCCTGTTCAGGGACGCGACGGGCGAGTATCGGCTCGCGCGGATCCTCTACAGCATCCAGCGGACCGCCGAACACGGTGGTAACATCGCGGAGCTGGGGTTACAGCGGGCCATTCGGCGCGGAGACGGGATCTCGCTGGACTGGGGCGGAGACACGGTGGGGCGCCTCGACCGGCCGGATGCGAACCCATCCGCCGAAGACTAGTTCCCGACCCGATCTGCTCGCTCACGGGGCGTGAGCGTCCGCGTCGGTGACGCCTCCGTCGGGAGCGGTCAGCAGCGTCTGGGCTCCGTGCTCGCATTCCGCCCGCGAGCCCGGCGTTCAGGACTCGTCGAGCGCGTCCCAGCCGGGCGTCTCCGGCGCGCCGCGGGCGACCTCGACGTCGTCGCCCGACGGCGGATCGGACGCGCGCGCTCCAACCTCGCTCGCGGCGTCGGCCCACGCCTCGATCGCGCGGCCGACCCACGAGTCGGCGTCGAGGACGTCGGCGGTGGCGGCCGCGGCGCGGTCCTCGTCGACCGCGAGCGAGCCCGGTCGGGAGCCCGCGGCCACGCCGACGAACGCGGCCCGGTCGGTGGCGGTGAGGCCGTCGTTCGAGAGGCGGTCGACGACGCCGGAGAGCTCCTCGGCGTCGGGGTAGGCGAACACCTTCGCGCCGACCGCCTGGGGGCCGAGCAGGGGCCCGGCGCCATCCTCGGGGTCGTCGTCGAGGAGGCGGTCGCCGCCGAACGCGGCCTCGACGCGCTCGCACTCGGACTCGACGTCGAGGTCGAGGTTCCGCCCGGGGTAGGTGGCGCACTCGTCGGGGTACAGGTCGCCGCCGTGGATCCGACACTGGAGCGTCTCGGGGTCGAGGAACGCGCACGTTTCGAGCCAGCGCCGCTCGGTCCCGAACGGCGCGGCCGGCTTCGGAGCGTGGGCGAGCCCGACGAAGAACGCGGGCCGGCCGGCGATGGCGGCGAGGCGGACGCCGTCGACGACGACGCCCGGCGTGTCGTCGTCGACCCGCCAGAGCCGCGGTCGGAGGGCGTCGCCGAGGCCGCGCTCGACGAACCGCGCGACCTCGTCGCGGGTCAGGGGGACGAAGTTGTACGCGTCGTCGAGGGGCTCTCCGGGGCCGCGGCGCTCGTGGTCCGACGGCTCGTCGGCGATCGGCCGCCAGTCCAGACAGCAGCCGGCACAGCCCTCGCAGTTCAGTTCCATCGTGACGTCACTACCCCGGCGGGTCGGCGTCCGGCCCCGCGTCGGTCGGTTCGGTCGCCGCGTCGGCCGGCGGTCGGTCCCGGGACGACGAAGATGCCCGCGCCGATCACCGTCTGCGGCGCCTCCCCGTCGCGGTTCTCCCCCTCGGGGGGCCTCGCAGGCTCCGAAGCCGTCATTCGATCGGTCGTTCGACGCGGGGGTAGTAGAAACCTCGGGCCGACAGATCGGGGACGGAGCGGGATCGTTCCGCGCTGGAAGACGGTTCATAGTGATTACTCTCACTGTTTCCCGCCGAACGCCGTCACCGGGGGTGCGTTCGGCGGGAAGAGACGAGAGTAATCAATATCACTCCCGGAGGCCTAGGATCGGGTATGACGAGCGAACCCTGCGAGGCCTGCGGCCGGTCGGTCCGGATCGCCGGCGGCATCGGCGACTTCTGGTCGTTCGAGGGGCAGTCGAGCGGCGGGATGACGCTGGAGTTCGACGACGGCGGCGAGTACTTCCTGTGTCTGGACTGCATCGACCGCCTGCCGGACGACCGGGAAGTGACGAGCGAGGACGTCGAGTCGCTGTGACGGGGCAGTGACGCCCCGACGGCGTGACCGCCCGCCGTCTGAAGGGTTTTTATCCGCGTGCGGCACAGGGTCGGTGTGGACCCCGATCGGATCCCCGAGTCGTTCCCCGCGCCGAGCTTCCGCGGCACGCAAGAGCAGGCGCTCGCGGACATCCGCGACGCCTTCGCCGCGGGCAACGACGTCGTTCTCGTGCGTGCGCCGACCGGGAGCGGCAAGTCGCTCCTCGCGCGCGCCATCGCGGGCGCGGCCGCGACGACCGACGACGTGACGCCCGCCGAGGCGACAGACGCCTACTACACGACGCCGCAGGTCTCCCAGCTCGACGACGTCGCCGCGGACCCGCTGCTCGACGACCTGAACGTCATCCGGGGCAAGTCGAACTACACCTGCATCCTCAACGGCGAGACCGACACGCCCGTCGACCGGGCGCCCTGCGTCCGGCAGTCGGGGTTCGACTGCTCGGTCCGGCACCGCTGTCCGTACTTCTCCGATCGTGCGATCGCCTCGAACCGCCGGATCGCCGCGATGACGCTGGCGTACTTCATGCAGACCGCCGGCTCCGACGTGTTCCGCAAGCGGGACGTCGTCGTGATCGACGAGGCCCACGGCCTCGCGGAGTGGGCCGAGATGTACGCGACCGTCGACCTGAACCCCCGGACGGTCCCCGTCTGGGACGACGTCGGCGTCCCGGACGTCGCCGGCGCCACCGACACCCTCGAACGGACGGTGCGCTTCGCCGAGACGCTCGCGGGCGTCTGCGAGCGCGCGAAGGACGACCTCCTGCGGAAGCCGGAGCTGACGCCGGACGAGGCGGCGCGGCGGGACCGCCTCCAGGAGCTCCGGTCCGAACTCCAGTGGTTCGTCGAGGACTACCGCGACCCCGAGAGCCCGACCACCTGGGTCGTCGACCAGCCCGACGGCGAGGGCGGCCCGATCACGATCAAGCCGCTCGATCCCGCCCGGTACCTCCACCACACGGTCTGGGACCGCGGCAACAAGTTCGCGCTCCTGTCGGCGACGATCCTCGACAAGGCGGCCTTCTGCCGCGGCGTCGGCCTCGATCCCGCGAACGTCGCGTTCGTCGACGTCGAGCACACCTTCCCGGTCGAGAACCGCCCGCTGTACGACGTCACCCAGGGGAAGATGACCTACGAGGAGCGCGACGAGACCCTGCCCAAGATCGCGCGGACGCTCGTCCGGATTACGGCGAAACACGGAGACGAGAAGGGACTCGTCCACTGCCACTCCTACGCGATCCAGTCCGAACTCCGGAAACGACTCGCCCAGCTCGGCCTCGGGGGTCGCGTCCGCGCGCACGACCGCGAGGACCGCGACGCCGAACTCGAATCCTGGAAGGCGACCGACGACCCCGACGTCTTCCTCTCGGTGAAGATGGAGGAGGCCCTGGACCTCGCGGGCGATCTCTGCCGCTGGCAGGTCGTCTGCAAGGCGCCGTATCTCAACACCAACGACTCCCGCGTGGCCCGCCGCCTGGAGGAGGGCCAGTGGTCCTGGTACCGCCGGACCGCACTCCGGACGGTGATTCAGGCCTGCGGGCGCGTCGTCCGCGCGCCCGACGACTACGGCGCGACGTACCTCGCGGACTCCTCCCTGCTCGATCTCTTCGAGCGCACGCGGGGCGATATGCCGACGTGGTTCCGCGACCAGGTCGACCGGCTCTCGACGCCCGACCTCCCCGCGTTCGACCAGGTCGCGGCCGGCGGCCGCGGCGGACCGTCCCGATCGAACCGGGGGAACACACGGGACGGAGGCCGGCAGGGAACGCGGTCCCGCGGCGGATCCGCGTCGCGCTCGGCGCGGTCCGGAGCGAACGGCAGTCAGCGCGACCGGAGCGACCGAAGCAGCGGCACCGACGGCGGAAGCGGGAGCGGAAGTGAGAGCGGGAGCGGCGACGACCGATCGGACCACCCGCTCTCGGACGTCTGGGGCGATCGGTAGCGTCCGGCCGGCTCAGAACAGCAGCGCGGCGCCGTACGCGAACGACGACCCGACCATCAGGAGAACGAGGACGAGCGCGAGCAGTTGCTGGCGGTCCATACCCTCGGTAGCGGCCGCACCGATTCAATACTTCCGGCGCTCTCCGACCCCGTCGGATTGTGATAGTACACGGGAATCGAACGAATTGCGAAACGGATACATAATGAACGTTAATTTATGTTTACATCAGCGAACCGAATACGCGAGTAATCAACTGAACGTTTTGCATTATAGCGGATCGATATGTGTTTGGGACGTTATATCACAGAATACTTAACACTCCTAGTCGCGTTGATTCAGGCGTCCCGCAATGTATACCCACGGGCTGAACACGGCGATGACGCTATACCAGACCGGCACACTGACACTCTCGCAGGCGGCGGCCCGCGCGGGTCGCTCGACGGAGGCGTTCGCGACGGCGCTCGAACGCCACGGGATCACGATCCGCGAAAAGCAGCTCCGGCCGGGACCGGCGAGCGGACCGGCACCGAGCGACGGACCGACCCGGGCGGACTGACCGAAGGCCCGTTCTCCGGCTCTCATAGTGATTACTCTCGTTTCTTACCGCCGAACGCCGTTACCGGGGGTGGCGTTCGGCGGGAAACAGTGAGAGTAATCACTATCAGGACGCATCCGCGTCGTCAGTGTCCACCGCGTCCGCCGGGAGGACGTGGAGGCCCGCGCGGCTCTTTATCACGGGGACGGTATCGGCGTCGCCGTCGACGTACGACGGCCGCGCGATCGTTTTTGACTCGTAGGTCTCGGGGTCGAGCACCTGGATCGCGTACTCGTCTTCGACGGCGACGACGGTGGTCTCCGAAGCGTCCTCGACCGTGCCGAGCCGTCGCGCGTCGGGCGTCTCGCCCTCCTCGAAGGACGCCTCGTAGGGGTCGCCGGTGGCGAGGCGGACCCCCTTGAGGTTGCCGCGGACGCTCCGGACGAGCACCGGACCGTCATCGTCGTCGGGGTCGATGACGTCGCCGGGCGTGAACTTGGGGAGGCGGACGGCGTAGGTCACGCGGTAGACCTCGTTGCCGTCGCCGTCTTCGGTCACGAGCGTCGGGTACTCCTCGACGTGACCGCCGAGTTCGCGGACGATCCGCTTTGCGACCCCGCCGCCGATCTGGTTCGTCGAGAGCTTGATATCGGTGCCGTCGCTCGTCTCTGTGACCTCCGAGACGAACGCGTTGCGGTCGCCGGTCGCCTCGCGCTCTTCGACGTACGCCTCGGCGATCTCGACAGCGCGCTGTTCCTCCTCGGCCGTCGGCGTCCGCTCGTCGGCCCGGATCTGGACGATGCTGGCGTAGTAGCCGCCGGCGATCCGACCGCAGCGGTCGCAGGTCTGCCGGGAGATGAAGACCGGGACGGTCACCTGCTCCTCGCGGTAGGTGTCGCGGACGATCCCCGAGAAGGTGCAGTGCATCCGGATGGTGTTTTCGTCCACCTGTTCGGGCTCGACGCCCCAGCGGACGTCCTCGGCCTTCAGGTGGACGCCGAGCGCCTCGGTCACCTGCTCGACCGCGACGTCGGTGTAGTCGCGGGCGCCGACGTCGACCCAGCGGTTGCCCTGATGGACCGCCCCGCACTGGGAGCACACCCGGACCTCGATCCGGTCGGGGGCGTCGACGAGGTCGAAGTCCGCGAAGTAGCAGTCGTCACAGAGGACGGCGTCGCGCTCGCGGGGCTCGCCCGGGAGGGTCTCCTCGCGCTCCGGCACCGGATCCCCGCACCGCGGACAGAAGTCGCCCGAACTCATCATCGCACGTAGACGATCGAGGCGGTTAAGCGCGACGAAGCGGGGCGGCCGACGGCGACGGCGACACGGATCGGGCGCGTCCGTCGGCCCCAACACCGTTTATTAGCCGGAAGCCGTAGACGCGGGTATGGAGTGGAAATCCGACTGGGGACTCCGGGGCCGGATGGTCCTGACGATGTTCCTGCTCTTTGCCCTCTACATCGCGTTCGTCGGCGCGCTGTGGTGGACGGACTCGTTCGTCTTCCTCCCGCTTATGGGCGCGTTCGTCCTCGCACAGTTCTTCTTCAGCGACCGGCTCGCGCTCTACAGCATGGGCGCGAAGACGGTCACAGAAGAGGAGTATCCCGAACTCCACGCGACCGTCTCGCGGCTCAGCCAGCAGGCGGACCTGCCGAAGCCGACCGTCGCCGTCGCCGACTCGCGGGTGCCGAACGCCTTCGCGGCCGGGCGGTCCCAGAAGAAGGCGACCGTCTGTGTGACGACCGGGCTGCTGCGGACGCTCGACCGCGACGAGCTCGAAGGCGTGATCGCCCACGAACTCGCCCACGTGAAGAACCGCGACGTGATGGTGATGACGATCGCGTCGTTCCTCTCGACGGTCGCGTTTATGATCGTCCGGATGGGCTTTTGGTTCGGCGGCGGCGGCCGCGACCGCCAGGGCGGGGGCGGGATCATCGTCGCGATCGTGGCCTCGCTCGTCGTCTGGGTCGTCTCGTTCTTCCTGATCCGGGCGCTGTCGCGCTACCGCGAGTTCGCCGCCGACCGGGGCGGCGCGCTCATCACCGGCCAGCCCTCGGCGCTGGCGTCGGCGCTTCTCACGATCGACGGCCGGATGGACCGGGTGCCCAGGGAGGACCTCCGCGAGCAGTCCGAGATGAACGCGTTCTTCATCGTCCCGCTGAAGAGCGACTTCATCGGGAAGCTGTTCAGCACCCACCCCGCGACCGAAAAGCGCGTCGAGCGCCTCCGCGAACTGGAACGGGAGATGGAGACCCAGTAACGGATGGGCCTCTTCGACACCATCAGGGCCGTCCTCGGCACGAGCGCCGAGGCGGACGCGACCCGCGACGCCGACCCCGAGGACCTCTTCGGGATGAGCACCGCCTACGTCACGATGGAGGCCGACCTCGGCTTTCGTTCCGTGGGCGCGGCGGCGCTCTGCTTTTCGGGCGTCGACAGCACCGACTTCGAGGCGACCGTCGACGACGTCGAGGCGATCCTCCGCGCCGGCGAGGAAGAGACCGGGACCACCTTCGACGTCCGCGAGGACAGCCACGGCTGGGAGTGGGTCGTCCTCCGCGACGACGACCCCGAGGACCTCGTCACCTCGGTCCACTTCGCGGCCGACGAGTTCCGCGAGCGCGGCTACGGCTCGCGCCTGCTCGCCGCCGTGTTCGGCTTCGAGCGCGAGGGCGATGGCGACCGCGCCTACTGGATCTACTCGTTCCGGCGCGGGGCGTACTACCCGTTCGCGCCCGAGCAGGGCAAAGAGCGGAATCAGCGCCTCGAATTCAAGCTCGAATCCGTCCTCGACGGCGAACTGGAACTGGAAGGCGACGAGTCCTACTGGTACCCGATGTGGCCCGACCGCGACGGCGGCCACCCCTGGGACTGACAGGCAGGGTCGCTGAAAGAGCCGACTGAGTCTCCGCGGGCTATTTACCCGTCGGACCGGAGGACAGAAGCGATGCCCTCCAGACAACAGCCGACGCGCCGC
This sequence comes from Halobellus sp. EA9, assembly GCF_051195055.1. Taxonomy (NCBI): domain Archaea; kingdom Methanobacteriati; phylum Methanobacteriota; class Halobacteria; order Halobacteriales; family Haloferacaceae; genus Halobellus; species Halobellus sp. EA9. The sequence goes on from NZ_JBNTJW010000004.1 coordinate 58,672, forward strand.
CGACTGCTCGCCGCGGCCGGGTCCCTCCTCGGCGCGACCGCGCTCGCGGGCTGTGGCGGCAGCGGCTCGGCGTCGGGGTCCTCCCGGGTCGCGCCCGGATCCGACCCGCCCGAGGACGCGCTCGTCGATCCGCCGCACGTCAGCCTCCGGAACGGGGACAGAGAACCGATCGTGCGGAGCGAGACGCCGAGCGAGACCGAGTCGGCCGGCGACGGCGGCGAAACGCCCGAGATCGACAGCTGGACGCACCACATCGTCGCCAGCGACGAGGCCGCCGCGGCCCTCACCTTCGCCGACGTCGACGGCGTCGACGAGGCGCGGGCGTTCCTCGACGAGACGGACTTCGGCTCGGAGACGGTCTACGTCGAGCGGCACCTCGTCGGCGAGTGTTACCACCACCGGCTCTGTTGGGTCCGCTGGACCGACTCGGAGATCGAGACCGACTACGCGCGGGTGCTCCGCGACGCCGACGTCGCCTGCGAGGCCGACGCCCGCGACGTGGTGACGAACCTGATCCGCCTCCCCGCGACGCTGGAGCCGGGGCAGATCACCAGTTACGGCTCGGGCAGCGGCGGCGGACGGTGTCGCCGCCCCGAGGGCGGCGAGCCGACGGAGGTGGACGCATCGTGAGCCGGGATCCTTCGGTGGTCGGCCGGCGGCGGTTCCTGGCGATCTCCGGCACGGGCGCGCTCGCGACGCTCGCCGGCTGTTCGGGCCTTCTCCCCGGCGGGAGCGAGCCGACCGTCGACGCCGACGCGCTGGCCGAGGCGGTGAGCGGCGACGCGCCGGCGGTCCCGGAGACGGTCCCCGTCGACATCGAGGCGTCGTTCGTCGACGAACAGGAGTCGATCGCGCGCTCGGCGCTCGACGGCGTGCCCGCGCCGTTCGACCGCGAGGAGATTCCCAACGGCGTGATCCGCGAGCGGCTGAACGGCGTCTACGAGTCCGCGACCGAGTCGATCGACCGGGTCGACGAGGCGCTGACGCCGTACGACCGCCTCGACCGGGCGAACGGCGCCCGCGTCGACGCCCACGAGGTACAGGCGGCGTGGCGCGCGATCGACGCGGACCTGACGGTCTCGGAACTCACAGCCGAGACGCCGGCCATCGCGGGGAGCGTCGACGAGGTCGACGCGCGGTGGTCCTACGTCGGCGACGATCCGGTCCGGGCGGTGGTCGTCCACGACGAGATCGGCACCGAGATCCGCGCCGCGCGGAACTGGCTCGACTCCCGGCACCGCCGCACCACCCGCGACGGCCGCACGGCGCTCGAAGTCGGGGCGCTCGCCTCGGATCACGAGCGCGCCCGGACGAGCGTCGCGGTCGCGTCGTACCTCTTCGATCGGTTCCGGGCGAGCCTCGACGCGACCGCGGATCTGCGCGCCCGGTTCGAGGCCGCCCGCGGGATCCTCCGAGCGCGCGTGCGTGAGGCAAAGACCGCGCTCCCGCCGCAGGACGTCGACGAGCCGACGTCGCTCGTCGACCGCGACGTGGACGAGACCGCGGGAATCCGCGCGCTCGCGGAGCTCGGTTCCGAAGCCAGATACCGCGCGAAGGACGTGACCGCATCCGACCGTGACGGCGGCGACGAGGTGCCGTGGCTCGCAAACGACGTCCTGGGCGCGCTCGACGCGCTCGTCTTCGTCCGCGCGTTCGCGTCCCTCCGCGAGCGGATCGAGGACGGCGACGACATCGCCGTCGAGGGAATCGAGGACGTGGCCGCGATCCGCGAATCGGCGATCGACGCCGTCGCCGAGGCTCGCGACGCCGATCGCGGGGCGCTCCTCGTCGACGCGATGCTCCCCGACCTCGCCGACGAGATCCGCTGGACCGACGACCGCCTGAGGCGGGCCTCGGGCACCGTCAGCGTCGATTCGGTCGCGTACGACGCCGTAGACTACGTGGTCGCTGGCGCGACCTGTCGGGCGCTCCCACCGGTGTGTGCCGAGACGGCGGCCGCGCTCCGGAACGGCTCGTCCTGAGTCTCGACCGCGCTTTTTCCCGATAAACGTTCGCGCCCGTGATCGAGTCGCGTCGCCCGCGTCCGGCGCTTTCACTTTTACTGCGGTGTTAACGAGGGTTTATGTGGGCGTGGGACTCAGAGAGGAGTACGATGCCAGAAGACGATCTCGAGAGTCTCCCAGGAGTCGGCCCAGCGACAGCGGACAAACTCGTCGAAGCGGGATTCGAGAGCTACCAGGCGATCGCGGTCGCGAGCCCGGGCGAGATGTCGAACACGGCGGACGTGGGAGAGTCGACCGCCGCGGACATCATCAACGCCGCGCGCGAGGCCGCCGACATCGGCGGCTTCGAGACGGGCGCGGCGGTGCTGGAGCGACGCGAGCAGATCGGCAAGCTCTCCTGGCGGATCCCCGAGGTCGACGAGCTGCTGGGCGGCGGGATCGAGACCCAGTCGATCACCGAGGTCTACGGCGAGTTCGGGGCCGGCAAGTCCCAGGTGACCCACCAGATGGCCGTCAACGTCCAACTGCCCCCCGAACACGGCGGGCTCGGCGGCTCCTGTATCTTCATCGACTCCGAGGACACCTTCCGCCCCGAGCGGATCGACGACATGGTCCGCGGCCTCGACGACGAGGTCATCGAGGACCTGCTCGAACGCCGCGAGATCGAGGGCACGCCGGGCGACGACGAGACGATGTCGGACCTGCTCGATTCGTTCCTGGACCACATCCACGTCGCGAAGGCGTTCAACTCCAACCACCAGATCCTCCTCGCCGAGAAGGCCAAGGAGCTCGCCCGCGACAACGAGGAGGCGGAGTTCCCCGTCCGCCTGCTCTGTGTCGACTCGCTGACCGCGCACTTCCGCGCGGAGTACGTCGGCCGGGGCGAGCTCGCCGAGCGCCAGCAGAAGCTCAACAAGCACCTCCACGACCTGATGCGGATCGGCGACCTCTACAACACCGCCGTCCTGGTGACGAACCAGGTCGCCTCCAATCCGGACTCGTACTTCGGCGACCCGACCCAGCCGATCGGCGGCAACATCCTGGGCCACACCTCGACGTTCCGGATGTACCTCCGGAAGTCGAAGGGCGACAAGCGGATCGTCCGGCTGGTCGACGCGCCGAACCTCGCCGACGGCGAGGCCGTGATGCGCGTCCAAGACGAGGGACTCAAACCCGAATAGGGCCTCTGTACGTCGTCGAAGGCGCCTGTCGGTGCGCCGCCGACGGGGATCGAGAACGAGGCGCCGACGTCACGGCCCGCGGCCGAAGAGGGGGCTATTCCTCGGTCGTCGTCTGTTCGATCTCGACGTCGCCGCGGTGGATGGCCGCCCCGTCCTGGGCCACCTGCCGCGCGAGGACGGCGCACTTGATCCGCATCGGCGAGATGTCGACGCCGAGCATCTCGGTGACGTCGTCGGTGTCCATCGCGTCCAGTTCCGAGAGCGTCATCCCCTGAAGCCTCTCCGAGAGCATACTCGCCGAGGCCTGACTGATCGCACAGCCGTTCCCGGTGAACGTCACGAACTCGATGGTCTCGCCGTCGTCTTCGAGGCTGACGTTCACCGTGATCGTGTCGCCGCAGGAGGGGTTCTCCCCGGTGTGGGAGAAGTCCGGATCCGACATCTCCCCCTTGTTCCGGGGGTTCTTGTAGTGATCCAGAATCTGCTGACGATACATATCCGAGCCCAGTCCCATTGTTGGAAGAGCGTACGACAGTCTCGCGCAAAAGGGTTCCGCCGGCCGGCGCGGGCGGTCAGAACAGCCCGAAGCTCCGAGCGAGGTCCGCGACGGTGTTGATGACGACCCACTTCACGGCGTTGGTCGTGCCGACCCCGGAGAGCCGGATGTCGCCGGCGGCGACCGCGTCACGGAAGACGACCGCGGGGTTGTCGGCGGCGATGATCTCGTCGAAGGTCTCATAGTCGAGCGACATCCGCAGGGTCGCGTCCGAGCGGGCGCCCTGGTCGAGTTCGGTCATCCGGAGTTGGCCGTCGAGGCGGAACGAGAACGTCGCCGTCGCGCCGTCGGCGTCGGTGACGACGAGGTTCACGCGCTCGTTCTCCAGTTGGTCGCCCGCGACGCCGAGGTCGACCGCCGTGATCGACTCGTTGTAGACGGCGACCATCCCCCCGAACTCCGCGAACGCCTCGTCGGCCCACTCGGGCTGGTCCGACTGGCCGACGGCGAGTCCGCTCGTGACGACGAGGAGCGCGAGAAGCGTCGCGAGCCACCGGAAGGGACCGACCGAACGTGCAGAATTCATACCCTCGGTACGCGAGCGACGGTAATAAAGCGGTAGTGAGCGGTGTTAGCACGAGACCCCTCAGGCGGGGGCCTCGGCGGCGTCGTCCGCGGCGAGGCGCGTCCACTTCTTCTCGACGTCGCGGTTCGCGACGACGACGACGTCGCCGTCGGTGTTCCGGAACCGGGTCTTCCGGAGTTCGATCGACTCCACGGTCCCGGTGACGGGGTCGGCCTTCACCTCGTCGCCAGGGTTGAAGTCGGGGTCCCGGAGGAGATACACCCCGGCGACGGTGTCGGCGATCATGTTCGACAGGGCGTAGGAGACGCCGAGCGCGACGAAGCCGGCGGCGGTGCCGAGGCTCGCGGCGATCTCGCCCATCCCGAAGATGTTCAAGAGCGCCAGGGCGACGCCGAACCACAGGAACACGCTCGCGATCGTCACCCCGAGGTCGACGACGAGCCCCTGGTCCGCGGGGTAGACGGCGTCGAGGGTGCGCCGGAGCGCGCGCGTGAGCAGTTTGATCCCGACGTAGGCGATCGCGAGAAAGACGAGACCGGTGAGGAGCCTCGGGACGGCCGCCTGAATCCCGGTCGCGAACTCGCCGAGCGTCCGCTCGATCGTCTCGAAGAGGAATCGGGTCACGGTGGGCATCGCTGCCGGGAGGTCGACGGTGAGCCACTAAGGGTTTCGGGAGGAGAGAGAAAAGCGCCGCTCAGGCGAAGAGCTGCCGGGCGTCGTCGACGGCGTCGACGAGGGCGTCGATCTCCTCGGTCGTGTTGTAGATGTAGAACGACGCGCGGGTGGAGGCGGGCACGCCGAGCTTGTCGTGCAGCGGCTGGGTGCAGTGGTCGCCCGCGCGGATCGCCACGCCGTGGTCGTTGAGGATGCTGGAGAGGTCGTGGGCGTGGACGCCCTCCAGATTGAACGCGACGAGCCCGCCGCGGTCGTCGCCCGGCGGCCCGTAGATCTCGATGTCGTCGAACGCCGAGAGCCGATCGTAGGCGTACTCCGCGAGCAGGTCCTCGTGGGCTTGGACGTTCTCCATCCCCACCGAATCGAGGTAGTCGATCGCGGCCTCCAGGGCGATGCCCTGGGCGATCACGGGCGTGCCGGCCTCGAACTTCCAAGGGAGGTCCTCCCAGGTCGAGTCCTCGTAGGTGACGCTCCGGATCATCTCGCCGCCGTAGAGGTACGGCTGCATCTCCTCGAGTAGGTGTTCCTTCCCGTAGAGCACGCCGATCCCGGTCGGGCCGAGCATCTTGTGGCCCGAGAAGGCGAGGAAGTCGGCGTCGATCTCGCCGACGTCGACCGGGCGGGTCGGGACCGACTGCGCGCCGTCGACGAAGATGTGCGCGTCGTGGTCGTGGGCGAGGTCGGCCAGGTCGGCCACGGGCACGACCGTCCCGAGCGTGTTCGAGACGTGGACGACAGAGACCATCGCTGTCGAGTCGTCGATGAGTTCGGCGGCGTGGTCCATATCCAGGCGGCCGTCCTCGTCGACGCGGACGTACTCGACGCTCGCGCCGGTCTTCTTGGCGATCTGCTGCCAGGTGACAAGCGAGGCGTGGTGTTCCATCTCGGTCAGGACGACCGTGTCGCCGGGGCCGAGTTCGGCGAGGCCCCACGCGTAGGCGACGAGGTTCATCGCCTCGGTGGTGTTCTTCGTGAAGACGACCTCCTCGCGGCCCTCCGCGCCGATGAACTCCGCGACGCAGTCGTGGGCCTCCTCGTAGGCGACGGAGGCCTCCTGGCTCAGATGGTGGATGCCGCGGTGGACGTTGGAGTTGTAGCCGCGGTAGTAGTCGACGATGCTGTCGACGACGGGGTCGGGGGTGTGGCTCGTCGCCGCGTTGTCGAGGTAGACGAGCGGCCGGGTGTCGTCGGGGCCCTCGCCCGGCGTCTCGATGTCGCCGCCGACCTTGCGGTCGAGGATCGGGAAGTCCTCCCGGATCGAGGCGACATCGATCGGATACGATTCCTGAGTTCCCATTGGGGAGTCGTAACGGCCGCAGGACTAACACCGCTTCGGTATCGGCGGGACCACGGAACCGGAGACGGTTACGTTCGGCCGGGGCGGGAGCGCGCGGCTCACATCCAGAGCAACTGGGCGTGGTGCGTCCCGTCGACGACGAGCACGCGCTCCTCGTCGACGATGCCGGCCTCGACCGCGACGCCCACCGCGCGCTCGCCGACGATGTTGGCGACGCTGGCGCGGGTGAGGCTGTCGATCACGGTCTCCGCGTCGGCCTCGGCGGCCTCCTCGCCGCCGTAGAAGTCCTCTGTGACCTCCAGGGAGACGTCGCCGTCGACGTAGGTCTCGCCGAGGCACTCGGGGTCGCAGACCGAGACGAGCAGGCCCTCAGGCGTCTGTCGCTCGCGGAGTAACATCACCGCTCTCGCTGTCTGTCGAGGGGCTCCTGGGCGTCCTCGACCAGGTCACCCAGGCCCTGCGGCTGGCCGCCCCGCTCCGGCTGGCCGCCCTGGCCCTGCTCCAACAGCTCCTGTTCGCGCTCCTCGCGCAGTTCGTCGGCCTGCTGTTGGGTCCGTTCGGCCTCCTCGTCGCGGCCGAGCTCTTCGAGCGCGCGGGCCTTCTCTTCGAGGACGTCGGCGGTGCGCATCCCCAGGCGGATGGCGTTGTCGAAGGCGTTGACCGCGTCCTCGTTGAGGCCGCGCTCGTGGAGGAAGAAGCCGCGGTTGTACCACGCCTGCGGGAAGCGCGGGTCGATCTCGACCGCGCGCTCGGCGTGGTGGAGCGCCTCCTCGACCTCGCCGGCGTTCCAGAGCGCGTACGCGAGGTTGGTCTCGGCGGAGGCGGCGTGCTCGGAGTCGTCGTCGATGCGGAGCGCCTCGCGGTAGGCGCCGATGGCCTCGTCCCACTCCTCCAGTTCGGCGTGGGCCGCGCCCTTGTTGACCCAGGCCTCCTGGGCCTCCAGGGAGTCCTCGTCGCCGAACCGCGCCGCGCGCTCGAAGGTCTCTGTCGCCTCCTCGAAGCGGTTGATCTGCATGTACGAGAGCCCGACGTCGATGAGCTTCTCGACGTCGACCTGGTCGGAGGCGATGTTCCGTCGGTCGAGTTCGTCGGTGACGACGCGGGAGTCCACGGGGTCGACCTTCGTCGGGTCGACCTTCAGCTCCGGCGGGTCGAGGGTGAACTCCTCGTAGTCCTCGTCGAACCCCTGGCCGGAGGAGAACTCGTGGTCGTCGCGCTCGCCGTCTGTCATACCGTTCGATTCACGGTCAGGACGGTTAAGCACTACGTCACGGGGAGCGCCGGCGAGAGCGCGAGCGCGCGGCGATCCGGGCGCTCCGACCTATCCGAGCGCTCCGACTATCGCTCGGCGTGCTCGTCGACGACGAGGACGGGCACCCGCGTCTCCCGCAGGACGTGCTCGGCGACGCTCCCGAGCAGCGCCCGCGAGAGGCCCGAGCGGCCGTGCGAGCCCATCACGACGAGGTCGATCTCGTTCTCCTCGGCGAACTTCCGGATCGCGCGTGCCGGCTGGCCGGCGCGCACGTGCTCTTCGGCCGTCAGGCCGTGCTCGGCGGCCGCGTCGGCGACCTGGCCGGTCGCCTTCTCGGCGCTCTCTTTGACCTCGGGCATCTCGTCGAGGTGGCCCTGACGGATGCGGTCGACCTGTTCGGTCCCCAGCGAGTAGCTGGTGGCGTCGACGTCGATGACGTAGAGCGCGTGGATCGTCGCGCCGTACTTCTCGGCGAGGTCGATCGCGTGGTCGACGGCGACCTCGGCGGTGTCGCTTCCGTCGGTCGGAACGAGGATGGTGTCGTACATCAGTCGTCACCGGGGGCGTGACCCCCGTCTGTCGCCGCGGCGTCTTCCGCGCTCTCGGTTCGGGACATCGGCTCGGGGCTGTGACACTGCCGGACCAGCCGCTTCGTCGACTCCGGCGGCTCCTCTGTCACGTACGAGACCGCAATGGTGATCGCGAACACGAGCGGCGTCCCGACTAAGGCGGCGCCGATCGCGGGGAAGACGTCCCCGAAGGCCTGGCTGAACGGGAAGATGAGGTCGTTGACGACGGCCGCGATCCAGATCGCGAGCCCGACGGACATCCCCGCGAGGGCGCCCTGGCGGTTCGTCTTTTCCCACCACAGCCCGAGGAAGAACATCGGGAACAGCACGATCGCCGCCAGCGAGAACGCCAGGGCGACGAGCTGGCCGATGAGCGCCGGCGGGTCCAGCGCCGTGACCGTGACGACGATCCCCAGGAGGACGATCGTCCCGCGGCCGACGAGCACCTGCTCGCGCTGGGTCGCGTCGGGGTTGATGATGTTGGTGTAGATGTCGTGAGAGACCGCCGAGGAGGCGGTGATGAAGAGCCCGGCCGTGGTCGCGATGGCGGCGGCGATGCCGCCGGCCGCGACGAGGCCGACGAACCACGTCGGGAGGCTCGACAGCTGGGCCGCGAGCACGACGATCAGGTCACCCTCGCCGCCGGACATCCCGCCGGAGGCGGCGTAGGTCGGGCCGTACTGCGAGGCGTCGTAGAGGTCGACGCCGAAAGCCGCCAGCGCCGGCGCGCCCCAGTAGAGCAACATAATGAAGAACAGCCCCCAGACGGTCGAGTGGCGGGCGGTCCGCTCGTTCTCGACCGTGTAGAAGCGCACTAAGACGTGCGGGAGGCCACAGGTCCCGAAGACGAGCGAGAACGCGGTCGCGATCCACAGGAAGTACGAGGAGTTGGCGAACGGCCGGGAGAACTCGCTGCTGAGGTCGCTGATGAGCGCGCCGTACTCGATCTGCGGCAGGATCGTCGAGTAGCCGTTGACGATGCCGACGACGTAGACCGCCGCGAGGAAGGCGACGATGAGGATGACGTACTGGACGGCCATGTTCTTCGTCGCGCCCATCATCCCCGAGAGCGTCAGGTAGGCGACGGTGATCGCCATCATCACGACGACCATCGTGACGTAGTCGGTCCCGAAGACGTAGAGGCCGACGAGGCCCATCCCGCGCGCCTGGCCGACCGAGTAGACGAACCCGATCAGGATCGTCGTCGCCGCGCCGAGCGCGCGGGCCGTATCGGAGTTGAAGCGGTCGCCCACGAAGTCGGGGGCCGTGTATTTCCCGAACCGACGCATCTGCGCCGCGAGGAAGATCAGGAGGACGAAGTAGCCCGCGGTCCAGCCGATGATGAACGCGAGGCCGTAGAAGCCAGACAGCGCCACGAGCCCGGCCAGGCCGAGGAACGACGCCGCGGACATCCAGTTCGCCCCGATGGCCATTCCGTTCTCGATGTTCCCGATCGAGCGGCCGGCGACCCACATCCCCTCGGTGTCGGCGACCTTGAACAGGTAGCCGACCACGAGGAACAGCGCCAGCATCGCGACGACCATCACGGCCGGGATCGGCTTGAACGAGATGTCGAGCGCCTCCGGCAGGAGGTCCCCGGACTGCAACAGGACCGACGCGGCGGCGCTCACTGCACCTCACCCCCGTCGGCGGCGGCCGTCTCGGCGTCGGCGTCGCCGCCGGCGTCGACCTCCGCCGTCGAGTGGTCGATGCCGTACTTCTCGTCGAGCCTGTCGCGCCGGCGCGAGTAGATGAACGCCAAGACCAGCGAGCTCGTCGGCGCGAGGAACGCCACGGAGAAGTAGTGCGCCGGGAAGTCGATGATCGGGATCGGCTGGGTCATCAGCCCGGGCGCCAGGTACGTCGCCGTCACCGGACCCCACGTGAGGACGACCCAGGCGAGAAATCCCGCCCAGACCTGCTTCAGGTGGTCGCGCATAAACGGCGTGCTCGGCTTCAGGAGGTTGATTTCGGCCTCCAGGTAGTCGATGTCGCCCCCGGCATCAGCCCCGGGCCCGGCGTCGGCGACCCCGCCGTCGGTGGCGGCCCGCCGGCCGTCGTCGGTGCCGACCTCAGTCCCGCCGTCTGGAACGATCCGGTCCTGGGGGATGGTCCGGTTCCCTTCGTCGATCGCGATGCCATCGTCCGTCGCGTCTCCGGTCCGGCCCGCCGATACGTCCTCGTCGTCGGTGTCAGCGTCGGCCGCTCCGTGAGTGGTAATATCTGTCATCTTTGGGTATGCTATCAGTCCTGTACCTGTACGCGGATCTCCTCGACGACCTCGGGGTTGCGGAGCGTGGAGGTGTCGCCGAGTTCCTCGCCGTTGGCGATGTCCTCCAGGAGCCGCCGCATGATCTTGCCAGACCGGGTCTTCGGGAGCTCGGGCGTGAAGATCACCTGCTCGGGGCGGGCGATCGGGCCGATCGCGTCCTCGACGCCTTCGATGATCGCCTCGCGCATCTCCTCGGACCCGCCGTAGCCGTCTTCGAGGATCACGTAGGCGTAGACGGCCTCGCCCTTGACCTCGTGGTCGCCGCCGACGACGGCGGCCTCGGCGACGCCCTCGACGCCGACGATAGCAGATTCGATCTCCATCGTCCCCAGGCGGTGGCCCGAGACGTTGATCACGTCGTCGACGCGGCCCAGAACGGTGATGTAGCCGTCGTCGTCGATCTTCGCGCCGTCCTCGGGGAAGTACACCCAGTCCTCGGGGTCGTCGCTGTCGGTGTCGGAGTACTCCGCCCAGTACTCCTCAATGTAGCGCTCGTCGTTGCGGTACAGCGTCCGCAACATCCCCGGCCAGGGCTTCTGGACGGTGAGGTAGCCCGCGCGGCCGGCGCCGACCTCCTCGCCCTCTGTGTCGACGATCCGGGCGTCGACGCCCGGGAGCGGCGGCCCCGCCGACCCAGGTTTCATATCCTTCACGCCCGGGAGGGTGGTGACCATCATCCCGCCGGTCTCGGTCTGCCACCACGTGTCGACGATCGGGCACTCCTCGTTCCCGATGTGCTTGTAGTACCACTTCCACGCGCGGGGGTTGATCGGCTCGCCGACCGTCCCCAGCAGACGGAGGCTGGAGAGGTCGTGCCGTTCGGGGTACTCCGAACCCCACTTCATAAACGCCCGGATCGCCGTCGGCGCGGTGTACAGCTGCGTGGCCTCGTACTCGTCGACGATCTGCCAGAGGCGGTCCTTGTCGGGGTGGTCCGGCGTGCCCTCGTACATCACCGTCGTCGTGCCGAGCGCGAGCGGCCCGTAGACGATGTATGAGTGGCCCGTGATCCACCCGATGTCCGCCGAGCAGAAGTACGTGTCATCGGGCTCGATGTCGGGGACGGCCTGGGACGTCCAGGCGGCCCACGAGAGGTAGCCCCCCGTGGTGTGTTTGACGCCCTTCGGCTGGCCCGTCGTCCCCGAGGTGTACATCAGGAACAGCATGTCCTCGGCGTCGCGGGCGACGGGGTCGACCTCGGCCCCCTCGTTGGCGGCGACGAGGTCGCCATAGTCGTGTTGGGCGTCTTCGAGATCGTGGCCGAATCCATCCTCGCCGAGGCGGTCGACGACGACCGTCGCCTCCACCTCGTGGTCGACGCCCGCGAGGCCCTCGTTCGCCTTCGCGAGGTGGTCGAGCGGGTCGCCGCGGCGGTAGTACCCGTCGCAGGTGATCAGGTACTCCGAGTCCGCGGCGTTCATCCGGGTCGCGAGCGCGTCCGCGGAGAAGCCCGCGAAGACGACCGAGTGCGGCGCGCCGATCCGGGCGCACGCCAGCATCGCGATCGGCAGCTCGGGCACCATCGGCATGTACATCGTGACCACGTCGTCCTCGCCGACGCCGAGGTCGCGGAGGGCCGCGGCGAACTCGTTGACCTCGCGGTGGAGTTCCGCGTAGGTGTAGGTGCGGTCGTCCTCCTCGACCGGTTCGCCGATCCACTCGATCGCGGCCTCGTCGCCGCGCTCGTCGAGGTGGCGGTCCAGGCAGTTCGCCGAGGCGTTGAGTTCGCCGCCCGTGAACCACTCGTAGAACGGCGGGTTCGAGTCGTCGAGGACGGTGTCGTAGTCGTCGTCCCACGAGAGCAGGTCCGCGGCGGCCTGCCAGCACTCCGGCCAGTTCTCCTCGAACTCCTCGTAGATCGCGTCGTCCGCGACGTTCGCCTGTTCGACGAACGCCTCGGACGGCTCGAAGACGTCCTGTTCGGCGAGCCGCGCTTCCAGTTCTACGTCGTCATCTCCCATAGTCTATCACTCACAATCGGACACCCCCACATAAACGGCGGTTCTAAATATGCCAATTATTCACGCGGGAGAACGGACCACGGGGGCTAACTGTTGCAAAGCGGGCGTCGCCTCGCCGCCCGGTTACAGCTCGGAGCGCGGCGCCGCGTCGTCGAAGAACGCCGTCAGAAGCTTCTGCTGGGCCTTTCGGAGGTGGTTGTGGAGCGTCGGCGAGGAGACCGCAAGCGAGTCCGCCAGCTCCTCGGCGGTCGAGCCGCGGGGCCACTCGAAGTAGCCGCCGTGGTAGGCCGCCCGGAGGACGGTCGCCTGCCGGTCCGAGAGCCGGTCGGCGAGCCGCTCGCGGAAGCCCACGTCGGTCTCGACGGGGCGGTCCTCCTGCCGCTTCGCCGACAGCGACACCCCCGGGTACGCGTCGGTCACGGCGTCGACCGCCGCGCGGACGTCGGCGTCGCCGGGGATCTCGCCCGTGAGCGTCGCCGCGCCGTCCTCGGCGACGAGCGAGCGGACCCGCGCGCCGCGGTCGACGAGCGCCAGGGCGGGCGCGTCGGTCACGACGACCTCGACGGCGGCGCCGTCACCGTAGTCCTCGATGAGCCGCGTGTCGGCGACGGCGTCGGCCGCGTCGGCGTGCGACAGCACCGGATCCGCGCCCGCGCCGCGCGTCACGAGGTAGTAGAGCAGCGATCCGTCGCCGACGGGGACCGCGCCGGAGAGTTCGACCCGGCAGCCGAGCGCCCCCGAGAGGTCGGCGACGAACGACGACCCCGCGGGACAGCGGAAGTCGAGTTCGACGACGGTGTCCGCGAGGAGGAGGCGCTTCCGCTGGACCGCCGCGAGCGCGTGACCGACCTGCGTCCCGAGGACGGCGAGCGCGTCCCGGCGGGCGTCGCCCACCGGCCGCCGCACGCCGACCCCGAGCACGCCCCAGCGGGTGTCGTCCCGACGGACCGGGACCAGCGCCAGCGGGCCGCGCTCTGACTCGCGGACCCGCACGTCCCGCTGGTCGCGGGCGCGGGCGTCCGGGTCGTAGCCGTCGAGCGCCGTCTCGGCGGCGGCCGCGTCGACGCCGACGGCCTCCCGCACGGCGAACGCCTCCCCGGTCCGCTCGGCCAGCCAGGCGAAGCGGACGCCCTCGGCGTCGGCGAGGCACGCGCACGCCGTCCGGGCGGTCTCGTCGACCGTGGCGACGCCGAGCAGTTCGGCGCCCAGGTCGGCCGCGAGCGCGACGTCCCGTCCGAGGCCGTCGGGCGCCGTCGCGGCGCCGTCGAGCGCGGCCGCGACGGCCTCGCGGTCCGGGTCCGACAGGAGCGGCGCGAGGCGCTCCAGCCGCCAGCCGCCGAGCGCACAGACCACGCGCGGGGGGACGCCGTCGTCTAGGAGTTCGGCCGCGAAGTGCCACCGGAGGTCCCGCGAGGAGGCGTCGACCCCGTCGACGCGGTCGGCGACCTCGCCCACGAGCATCTGGAGGCGGCGGGGCGACACCGTAAGGAGGGGATCGTCCTCGCCCGCGCCGACGTTCCCGGCGTACTTCCGGAGGTCGTGTTCCACGCCCGCGGGCAGATGGGCGTCGCGGGCGACGTCTCCGTCCGCGTCTCTGACCGCGAGGAAGTGCGTGCCGTCGTGCGATTCGACGTCCGCGAGGCGGACGCGCGTCATCTCGACGGGGCGAAGTCCGACCTCGCCGCCGAGTCGCAGCACGAGGTCCTCGCGGTGGGTTTCGGTGGCCCGTCGGAGCCGACGGTACTCGCTGGCGGCCGGGGGATCCATCTGTCGTTTCGGGAGATCGTAACAGTGCGAAATAAATCTGTGCGTAGTAGCGATCACGTTCCCCGTAACGAACGTTCAGGGCTGCATCCCAGCGAAAAGCCGTTTCGGAATTCGATTTTCCTCCGAAACTACTTGTCGTGGGTCCGCGACCGGAGTTCGCCGAGGATCTCGGGGTTGCGGAGCGCGGAGGTGTCGCCCAGGTCCTCGTCGTTGGCGACGGCGCGGAGCAGCCGCCGCATCACCTTCCCCGAGCGGGTCTTGGGGAGGTCGGGGGTGAAGACGACCGCCGCCGGGATCGCGACTGCGCCGATGGCGTCCTCGACGGCGTCGCGGATGCGCTGTCGGAGGTCGGCCTGCGGGGCGTCGCGCTCGGGGGCGACGTACGCGTAGATGGCGGTGCCGGTCGACTCGTCGTCGGCGCCGACGACGGCGGCCTCGGCGACGCCCTCGACGCCGACGATGGTGGACTCCAGTTCCATCGTGCTGAAGCGCCGCCCGGCGACGTTGACCGCCTCGTCGATCCGGCCGAGGAACGTGAGATAGCCCTCTGCGTCCGCGACGGCGCCGTCCTCGGGATGGTACCGCCAGGGACCGGCGTCGGGCGACTCCGAGGGAGCGACCGAGTCGGACGAGTCGGCGTCGGCCGCCGTCCGTCGGCCGTCGCGCGCGCCCCAGCCGGTCCCGTTCGCGAGCGCCCGCGGCATCCCCGGCCAGGGCCGGGTGAGCACGAGCTCGCCGGACTCGCCGGGCTCGACGGACTCGCCGCCGGCGTCGACGACGGCCGCACCGATTCCCGGGAGCGGCCGGCCCGCCGAGCCGGGCTTCATCGGGTCGACGCCGGGGAGCGTCGAGACGAGGATCGCGCCGGTCTCGGTCTGCCACCACGTGTCGACGACGGGGCACTCGCCGCCGCCGATGTGCTCGCGGTACCACCGCCAGGTCGGCTCGTCGATGGGCTCGCCGACCGTGCCCAGGAGTCGGAGGCTGGAGAGGTCGTGGCGGGCGGGGTGGTCTTTCCCCCACTTCATGAACGCCCGGATCGCCGTCGGCGCCGTGTAGAACACGTCGACGGCGTGGCGGTCGACCAGCTCCCAGAGGCGGTCCTTCTCGGGGTGGTCGGCGGTGCCGCCGTAGAGGACCGTGGTCGTGCCGAGCGCGAGCGGCCCGTAGACGATGTAGGAGTGGCCCGTGATCCACCCGATGTCCGCCGAGCACCAGTGGGTGTCCTCCGGGCGGATGTCCAGCACCGAGCGCGCGGTCCAGGCGACGTGCGCGAGGTACCCGCCCGTCGTGTGGGTGACGCCCCGCGGCTCGCCGGTCGTCCCCGAGGTGTAGATGCGGAAGAGCGGGTCGGCGGCGTCGCGGGCGACGGGGTCGACTTCCGCGCCCGCGTGGTCGGCGACGAGGTCGCCGTAGTCGTGGTAGCCCGGGCCGAGGTGGACGCCCTGGCCGAGGTGGTCGAGCACCACGACCTCGACGTCGTGGCCCAGCGCGAGCCGCGCGTTGTCGGCCTTGTTCTTCTGGGCGATGGCGTCGCCGCGGCGGTAGTAGCCGTCGCAGGTGACGAGGTACGCCGAGTCCGCGCGGGCCATCCGCTCGGCCAGGGCGTCCGCGGAGAAGCCCGCGAAGACGACGTTGTGGATCGCGCCCAGGCGCGCGCACGCGAGCATCGCGACGGGGAGCTCGGGCACCATCGGGAGGTACAGCGTGACCACGTCGTCCTCGCCGACGCCCAGGTCCCGGAGGGCCGCGGCGAACTCGTTGACCTCGCGGTGGAGTTCGAGGTAGGTGTAGCTCCGGGCGTCGCCGAGCGGGCCCTCCCAGACGAGCGCCCGTTGGTTCTTTCGCTCGTCGAGGTGCCGGTCGACGCAGTTGTAGGAGGCGTTCAGACGACCGTCGGGGAACCACTCGAAGGGCGGCGTCTCGCCGCCGCGGAAGACCGTCTCGGGGTCGTCGTCCCACGAGAGCAGGTCGCCCGCCCGGCGCCAGCAGTCGGGCCACTCGGACTCGAACGCGTCGTACACGTCGGGATCGGACACGGTGGCCTGCCGGCGGAACCACTCCGGCGGCGGGATGCGCTCGCCCCCCAGTTGGGGCCGACCCGAGCCCTCTCCTGTCATCGTCTCATCGTCGGTGCCGGTACGGGCATAAGCCTCCCGCTCGCGGCGGGAACCGCGGGGACGTCCGGCGCTCGCGGCGGCGCCGACCGCGCGTCCCGTCGCCTTTTCACCGCCGGCGGACGTGCCCCCCGATATGCGACTCTTCGTCAGCATCGACCTCCCGGACCGGCTGGCCGACGCGGTCGCGGCGGCCCAAGAGCGGTTCGCCGGCGCCGAGGGGCTCCGGTTCGTCGATCCCGAACAGGCGCACCTGACGCTCTTCTTCCTCGGCGAGGTCGACCCGGGGCGGCGCGACGAGATCGAGGCCGCGCTCGACCGCGCCATCGACGGCGCCGGCGTCGAGCCCTTCGAGCTCCGCGTCGGGGGCTTCGGCGTGTTCCCCGCGATGGACTACATCAGCGTCGTCTGGGCCGGCGTCCGCGAGGATGGGGGTGCCGCGGAGACGACCCGGCTGGCCGCCGCGGTCGAAGACGAGCTCACGGCGCTCGGCTTCGAGGCCGACGACCACGACTTCACGCCGCACGTGACGCTCGCGCGGATGGACGACGCGCGCGGGAAGGCGCTCGTCCAGGACGTCGTCCGCGACGCCGACCCCGACCTTGGCGCGGTCACCGTCGAGGAGATCCGACTGACGGAGAGTACCCTCCGCGACGACGGGCCGGAGTACGAGACGGTCGCGTCGTTCCCGCTGTAGGCGGGAGGCGGGCGCGGCGGGGGACAGCGAATCAGTCGGCGGTGGGATCGGGATCGAGCCGGTCGCGCCACCGCCGCAGTTCCGCACGGATGGCCGCCCGCTTGACCAGGACGAACCCCGCGAAGATGACCGCGAAGCCGGCGACGGTGGTCGGCGCGAGCGACTCGCCGAGCGCGAGCCAGCCCGCGAGCGCGGCGAACGTCGGGATCACGTATTCGAGGAGGCTCACCTCGATCGGCCCGACGCGCCGGAGGAGCCAGAAGTACAGCGCGAAGCCGCCCGCGCCCGCGACGACCGCCAGGTAGAGGAGCGACGCGACGGCGGCGGGCGTCCAGACCGCGTCGCCGAGGGACTCCCAGGGGAGGGCCGCGCTCGTCGCGTGGAGGACCGCGGCGCCGACGAGCATCATCCAGGCCTGCTCGGCGACAGTCGGCATCGTCGTGGGGGCGTCGTGGGTGAGGACCGCCCCGAGCGCGAACGCGAGCGCGGAGGCGAAGACGAGCCCCACGCCGAGGAGGTCCGCGCCCGCCAGCGCCGTCGGATCGGGGTCCGCGATCGTGACGACGCCGGCGAAGCCGAGGAGGACGCCGACGAGGGAGACGGGCGAGAGCCGCTCGCGGGCGGCGGTGAGGCGGGTCAGCGCGGGCGTGACGACGGGGATCAGCCCGAGCAGGACGGCGGCGACGGCGCTCGTGACGTAGAGCTGGCCGGCGAACAGGAGCGCGTGGTGGACGCCGACGAGGAGGACGCCGCCGGCGGCGATGGGGCGCCACTCCGCGCCGGCGGGTCGGAGGCGGTCCCCGCGCCAGGCGGCGAGCGCGAAGAGGAGCGCGGCCGCGACGTCGAAGCGCACCGCGGCGAGCAGCGCCGGCGGAATCGACGCGAGGGCGACTTTCGTCACGGGGAAGGCGGTCCCCCAGACCGCGGCCACGAGGAGGAACGCGAGGATCGTGCGGCGACGCATACCGCCGCGGAGGCGGGGGGCGGAGTTGAATGGCTCGAATCCGTTCTGTGATCTCCGCGGGCGGACGCGTCGCCGACGGTGCGGGGCTGAGAGGCGCTCGCACGCCCCGGCGGCGAAGGAACAAGATTTTATGCGGTCCGGGGATAGAGGCGAGCACTATGAGCAAGAAGTCCAAGGCCAAGAAGAAGCGCCTGGCCAAGCTGGAGCGTCAGAACACGCGCGTTCCCGCCTGGGTGATGATGAAGACGGACATGGAAGTCACGCGCAACCCCAAGCGCCGCAACTGGCGGCGAAGCGACACGGACGAGTAAGGATGAGCGCCAGCGACTTCGAGGAACGCGTCATCACGGTACCGCTCCGGGACGTCAAGGCCGAACCCGCCCACGCACGCGCGGGCAAGGCGATGTCCCTGATCCGCGAGCACCTCGCACAGCACTTCTCGGTCGACGAGGGCGCCGTCCGCCTGGACCCCTCGCTCAACGAGACGGTGTGGGCCCGGGGGAACCAAAAGCCCCCGAGCAAGCTCCGGGTTCGCGCCGCCCGGTTCGACGAGGACGGCGAGTCCATCGTCGAGGCGGAGCCGGCCGAATAGCGTGCTCCGCGCCTCCTTCGCCGGGTCGCCGTACGTCGGCGTCTTCGCCCGCGCGACGGATCACGTCCTCATCGTCCGTTCGGACGCCGACGACGACGTCGTCGACGCGATGACCGACGAGCTCTCGGTCCCGGCAGTGGCCACCACGGTCGGCGGCTCCGGCACCGTCGGCGCGCTCGCGGTCGGCAACGAGAACGGGATCCTCGTGACGAGCCAGGCGACAGAGCGCGAGCGGGAGGCGATCGAGTCGGCGGCGGGGGTCCCCGTCGCCGAGCTCGCGGGGCAGATCAACGCGGTCGGCAACGTCGTCCTCGCGAACGACTACGGCGCGTACGTCCACCCCGACCTCTCGGACGCGGCCGTCGGGACCGTCGAGGAGGTCCTGGAGGTGCCCGTCGAGCGCGGGAACCTCGCGGACGTCCAGACCGTCGGGACCGCCGCCGTCGCGACGAACGAGGGCGCGCTCTGTCACCCCAAGTCCCGAGAGCCCGAACTGGAGGCCCTAGAGGAGCACCTCGACGTCCGCGCGGACATCGGGACGGTGAACTACGGCGCGCCGCTGGTCGGCTCGGGGCTCGTCTGCAACGCCGCCGGCTACGTCGCCGGCGAGGACACGACCGGGCCGGAGCTGAGCCGGATCGAGGACGCGCTCGGCTACCTGGAGTAGCGCGCTTTTCTCCCGCCGCGCGGATTCCGTCCGCGAGGCGCGTTCGCGGCCGATTTTTCCCTCCCGCCCGAAAGCCCGAGTAGGAAGATACTTCCCGCTCGCTCGGGAATCCAAGGGTATGAGTCAGTACGTAGTGAGCGGCCGGTTCCAGAGCCGCGACGGGTTCAGCGAGTTCAACACGGTCGTCGACGCGCCCAACGAGGACGTCGCTCGCGAGCGCGTCTACGCGAACATCGGGAGCCAGCACGGCCTGAAGCGGACCCAGATCGAGATCGACGGCGTCGCAGAGGAGGCCACAGCATGATGGGCGGCGGCCAGCAGCAACTCCAGCAGCTCTCCCAGGAGCTGCAGGCGATCGACGAGGAGATCGAGGAACTGGAGTCCCAGGTCGAAGAGCTCCAGACCGAACAGACCGAGATCGACGAGGCGATCGAGGCGATTGGGTCGCTGGAGACGGGCTCGACCGTCCAGGTCCCCCTCGGCGGCGGCGCGTACGTCCGCGCGGAGGTCCAGGACATCGACGAGATCATCGTCGATCTCGGCGCCGACTTCGCGGCCGAACAGCCCGCCGACGACGCCGTCGAGGCGCTCGAAACCAAGCGCGACGCGCTCGACGACCGCATCGACGAGGTCCAGGAGGACATCGCCGAGCTCGAAAGCGAGAGCGACGAGCTCGAACAGCAGGCCCAGCAGATGCAACAGCAGATGCAGCAGCAGCAGCAGATGCAGCAGATGCAGCAGCAGAGCGGCGACGACGAGTAAGCGCCCCCAGCGCCGAGTTCGGGCCCGAAGCCGGGCCCCCCGGGTCGGCGCGGCGACAGACGAGATACACGCGGTAGATCACTATGTTCGACGGACTGAAGAACAAACTCAACAGTTTCCGCGAGGACGTCAAGGAGACCGCCGAGGAGAAGCAGGCCGAGGCCGACGAGACCGCGGCCGCGGTCGACGAGATCGAGGCAGACGCGGACGTCGCGGCCGACAGCGGCGAGGCGACCGACGCCGACGCCGAGACGGCCTCCGAGTCCGAACCGACCGACGGGGCGGGCCTCGCGTCCGAGGAGGCGGCCGCCGCGCTCGACGAAGAGCGCGAGGAGGACGCCGGCCCCGGCCGGCTCCAGCGCGCCGCCGCCTTCGCCACGGGGAAGGTCATCATCGAGGAAGGCGACCTCGAAGACCCCCTCTGGGAGCTGGAGATGGCGCTCTTGGAGAGCGACGTCGAGATGAACGTCGCCGAGGAGATCCTCGACACCGTCCGCGAGAAGATGGTCGGAGAGACCCGCGCCCAGGTCCAGACGACGGGCGAACTCGTCGAGGAGGCCCTCCACGACGCCCTCTACGAGGTGATCAGCGTCGGCCAGTTCGACTTCGACGAGCGGGTCCGGTCGGCCGAAAAGCCCGTGACCATCGTCTTCACCGGCGTCAACGGCGTCGGCAAGACCACGAGCATCGCGAAGCTCGCGCGCTACCTCGAAGACCGGGGGCTGTCGGTCGTGATGGCGAACGGCGACACCTACCGCGCCGGCGCGAACGAGCAGATCCGAAAGCACGCCGACAACCTCGATCAGAAGCTCATCACCCACGAGCAGGGCGGCGACCCCGCGGCGGTGCTCTACGACGCCGTCGAGTACGCCGAGGCCCACGACGTCGACGTCGTCCTCGGCGACACGGCCGGGCGGCTCCACACTTCCAACGACCTGATGGCGCAGTTGGAGAAGATCGACCGCGTCGTCGACCCCGACATGACGCTGTTCGTCGACGAGGCGGTCGCGGGCCAGGACGCCGTCGAGCGCGCCAAGAAGTTCAACGACGCCGCTGAGATCGACGGCGCCGTCCTCACGAAGGCCGACGCCGACTGGAACGGCGGCGCGGCCATCTCCATCGCGTACGTCACCGGAAAGCCCATCCTCTTTCTGGGAACGGGCCAGGGGTACGACGACCTCGAACGGTTCGACCCCGAGCGGATGGTCGAGCGCCTGGTGGGCGAGGGGTCGTAGTCGGGCGCCTACGCGTCCCCGTCGGACTGGAACGGCTCGCCGACGGCCGACCGGGGGAGAAGACTCAGGAACTCCAGTTCGAGGTCCTCGCTGGAGGCGAAGCGGTCGGTGTGGGAGTCCCGAAGCACCTCGTCGACGGTGACCGATCCGTCGGCCAGCCACACGGTCACGTCGCCGCACTCGCGGGCCGCCTGCGACGGCGAGAGCGGGAAGGAGAGCCCCGAGAAGACCGTGCCGATTCTGTTGAGTCTGATCGATTCTGTCATAATCACCCCGTGTACGCTCGATAACATAATAAATGTATATGATATACTCCAGTCCGGCATCCCCTCGAACGGAACGGAGGCACGGAGAGACGGGTCCGCGGCGGCGACTGCGACCGCGGGCCCGGCGGCGCTCACCGCTCGGCGGGCGGCCGCTGGACCTCCTCGGCGATCGGTTCGTCCAGCGAGAGGTGCATCGAGAGGTTCGACTGGGTCCGCTCTGTGACCTCGAAGTCGACGTTGCGGTAGACGGAGATGGCGCGGCGGTTTCCCTTGGCGACGTCGAGTCGGAGCGCGTCGTGGCCCCGGTCCTCGGCGTACGCGATGAGGTGCCGGATCAGTTCGGAACCGACCCCGCGGTTCTGGTAGTCGTCGTGGACGAAGATCACGAACTGGGGCTCGTCGGTCCCGGCCGGGACGACGCCGACGTGGCCGACGATCCGGCCGTCGTCGTCGGCGACCAGATTCCAGCCCTCATCGGTGAGCCTGATCAGCCACTCCTCGATCCTGGTCCGACTCCCCGGCGGCAGCCCCATCGTCCGGTTCGTCGCGTCGATGTCTTCGTACATCTCCACGAGCGCGTCGAAGTCGGCCTCCTCGTAGGGGCGCACGAGCAGCGGGACCGCCTCGCCGTCGACGAAGCGGGGGCACCGCGGCGGACACATCGCCGTCCCGGTACACTCCGACGGATTCCAGTAGCGACACTCGGTGTCGGTCTCGGTCTCAGGGTCAGCGCCGGAGTCGCTGGGGCCGGTGTCGTCGGGGTCGGTGTCGGTCATAGCCCGTCGCCTCCGTCACCGCACCGCGGGTGGGCCTCCCCGGACCCGCGCCGTCCCGCTCCGGGAGCGCCTCGGGAGCACGAGGCGGGGCCGCCGCGGCCCGCTGTCGCTGGCGACGGCGGGCCCGCTGGGAGGTCGCGGCCCCGGGCGTGGACTCGAACGTCGGTCATTGCAGAGGAGTACGTCCCTTGGGGACATGTATCTTACTTCGAATACCTTCGGACGCGTCGGAGGCGACGCGCCCGTGCGAACGTCCGCCCGCGCGGAGAGAACGTCACTCGACCGCCAGCGCGGCGCCGAGCGCGATCATCGCGCCCCCGCCGAGCCACGAGAGCCGGGCGGTCGTCGTCGACGACGACAGGAGCGCGCCGACGCGGCCGGACGCGACCGCGACGCCGCCGAGGTAGACGGCGGTCAGCGCGGCGTACGTCGCCCCGAGGAGCAGCATCCGAACCGGGGAGTCGGGTCCCGAGCCCGCGAATCCGGGGAGGAACGCGAGGAAGAACAGCGCCACTTTCGGATTCAGGGCGTTGACGAGGACGCCCCGTCGGAAGCTCCCGGCCGCCGGCTCGGCCGCGGCGTCGGCGGAGCCGAATTCGTCGTTTCGGATGGCCTGCACGCCGAGGTAGACGAGGTACACCGCGCCGGCGTACTTCACCGCGCGGTACGCGACGGGCGCGGCGCGGAGGAGCGCCGCCAGCCCGAGCGTCGCCACCGCGATGTGAAAGAGGACGCCGGTCGAGATGCCGAGCGCGGAGCGGACGCCCGCGGCGCGGCTCTGGATCCCGCGGGTGAGGACGTACATCGTGTCGGGCCCCGGCGTGAGGATGAGCGCGACCGCGGCGGCGCAAAACGCGAGGAAGGTGGGGAGCTCGGGAAAGAGCGCCATCGGCTCGGATTCGGTCGCGCCCGCAGAAAAAGCCTTTACCCGGGCGGCGGCGTAGAGAGGGGTAATGGTACTCGATAATCTCGGGAGTTCCCTGCGCTCCAGTCTGGATAAACTGCAGGGGAAGTCCCGCCTCGACGAGGAGGACGTCGAGGAGATCGTCAAGGAGATCCAGCGCTCGCTGCTCTCTGCGGACGTCGAAGTCGATCTCGTGATGGACCTGTCCTCGTCGATCGAAGAGCGGGCACTCGAAGAAGAGCCCCCGGGCGGGACGTCGGCGCGGGACCACGTCCTCAAGATCGTCTACGAGGAACTGGTCGACCTCGTCGGCGAGTCGACGGATCTCCCCCTGGAGTCCCAGACGATCCTGCTCGCCGGCCTCCAGGGGTCCGGCAAGACCACGAGCGCCGCCAAGATGGCGTGGTGGTTCTCGAAGAAGGGGCTCCGCCCCGCGGTCATCCAGACCGACACCTTCCGGCCCGGCGCCTACGACCAGGCCAAACAGATGTGCGAGCGCGCCGAGGTGTCGTTCTACGGCGACCCCGACGAGTCGGACCCGGTGACGATCGCCCGCGAGGGCCTCGAAGCGACCGAAGAGGCGGACGTCCACATCGTCGACACCGCCGGCCGCCACGCGCTCGAAGACGACCTCATCGACGAGATCGAGGAGATCGAGTCGGTCGTCGACCCCGACCGCTCGCTCCTCGTCCTGGACGCCGCGATCGGCCAGGGCGCCAAGGAGCAGGCCCGCGAGTTCGACTCCTCGATCGGCATCGACGGCGTCGTCGTCACCAAGCTCGACGGGACGGCGAAGGGTGGCGGCGCGCTGACCGCCGTCAACGAGACCGGCTCCTCGATCGCCTTCCTCGGGACGGGCGAGACCGTCCAGGACATCGAGCGCTTCGAGCCCAACGGCTTCATTTCCCGGCTCCTGGGGATGGGCGACCTCAAGCAGCTCTCCGAGCGCGTCGAGCGCGCGATGGCCGAGACCCAGGAGGAAGACGACGACTGGGACCCCGAGGACATCATGGAGGGATCGTTCACCCTCAAGGACATGCAAAAGCAGATGGAGGCGATGAACCGGATGGGGCCCCTCGATCAGGTGCTCGATATGATCCCCGGACTGGGCGGCGGCTTCAAGGACCAGCTCCCGGACGACGCGATGGACGTCACCCAGGACCGGATGCGCGCCTTCGACGTCATCATGGACTCGATGACCGACGACGAACTGGAGAACCCGCGCTCGATCGGCGCCTCCCGCGTCCGCCGGATTGCCCAGGGGTCGGGCAAGGACGAAGAGACCGTCCGGGAACTGCTCGAACAGCACAAGATGATGGAACAGACCATCCAGCAGTTCCAGGGGATGGGCGATGGCGACATGCAGCGAATGATGAAGAAGCTCCAGAACCAGGGCGGTGGCGGCGGAATGGGCGGCCTCGGCGGCGGGGGCGGCGGCCTCGGCCCGTTCGGCGACTGATCGGCGGACGGACCCCGACCGCGCGCCCGACGCGTCCGATTTTTTACCCCTCGCGTTCTCGTCTCTCGTATGACCGTCCGGGACGTCGCGCGAGAGGCCTACCGCGAGGCGCTTCCGGCGCTCGCCGCGAGCCTCGTCGGCGGACTGATCGCGGGCGTCGTGCTCAGCGGGATGCGCGCCGAACTCCGCGACGTCTCCGGACTTTTAGTCTTGGTCCCGGCGCTCCTAGCCACCCGCGGGAACGTCTACGGCTCGCTCGGCGCGCGGATCTCGACGGCGCTCCACCAGGGCCTCGTCGAACCCCGGGTCCGCGGCGGCGACGAGCGGCTCCGGTCGGCGGTCGCGGCCGCGCTCGCGAACGGCCTGCTCGCGTCGGCGTTCGCCGCCGTCGCGGTCTTCGCGATCCTCACGGCGCTCGGCAGGCCGGTCGCGTCGCTCCCGACGCTCGTCGCCATCGCGCTCGTTGCGGGCCTGCTCTCGGGCGTCGCGCTCTCGGCCGTCGTCGTCACCGCGGTCTTCGCCGGCTACCGCCGCGGCCGCGACCCCGACACGCTCGTGGGGCCGCTCGTGACGACCACCGGCGACGTCTTCGGCGTGTTCTTCTTGCTCGCGGCGGTCAGGCTGGTGCTCCGCCTCGCGGAGGTGGTCTGAGTGTCGACCGAGTGGACCGTCCGCGCGATCTCGCGGGCGATGCTGCCCGTGCTCCTCGTCCTGACGCTCGTCGAGGTCGGGAGCGGGCTCGTGCTCGGGAGCTTCGAGGCGCAGTTGCTCGAATACCCGACGCTGCTCGCGCTCGTGCCCGTCACGATCGGGACCGCCGGCAACCTCGGGAGCATCCTCGCGGCCCGGCTCTCGACGGCGTTCCACCTCGGGACGCTCTCGTTCGATCCGCGCGACGAGAGCCTCGCCGGCAACGCGGTCGCGACGCTGGCGCTCGCGGTCTCGATCTTCCCCGTCGTCGGGATCGGCGCCTGGGGGCTCACCGCGCTGGCCAGCGGCGTCCGGCTGGCGCCCGAGACGGTCGTCGCGATCTCGCTGACCTCGGGGATCGCGCTGGCCGTCCTGGCGATCGCGGTGACCCTGGCGGTGACGTACGTCGCCTACCGCTTCCGGCTCGACCCCGACGACGTGGTGATCCCGATCGTGACGAACACCTGCGACGTGCTCGGCGTGGTGGTGCTGTTCGCGACGGTGCAACTGCTGCTGTGACGCCAGCTGCTGAGCCGACCGTCGGGCCGAACGCCGTGCCGCAACCGACGCCGATTAGTCCGCGGACGTCCGAGACGAACGCGTGCAACTGCCGGGAGCCCTCGACGCCGTCTGGCCGGTGCTCGTCGAGGTAGCGCCGCGTGTCGCCCGCATCGCGGTGTTCATCGGGGTCGGCGTCTTCCTCGCGAACGTCGCCGTCGGCTTCGGGCTCGTCGAGAAGATCGCGGCGTTCTCGAAGTACCTCACCCGGCCCGCGAACCTCCCCGACGAGGTCGGGACCGCGATCGTCACGACCGCGGCCTCGACGACCGCCGGCTACGGGATGCTCGCGGACTTCCGCGAGTCCGGCCGGCTGAACGACGCCGAGACGCTGATCGCGGTGACGATGAACACCTTCTTCGGCTTCGTCCAGCACATCTTCACCTTCTACGCGCCGGTGTTGATCCCGATTCTCGGGCTGGAAGTGGGCCTGCTCTACGTCGGCGCCCGCGCCGCGATCGCGCTCGGGATCACGATCGCGGGCGTCCTCGCGGGCGCCGTGTTGCTCTCGCGCGGCTCCGCAGACGACCGGCCCGAGACTGCGGCGGTCGACGGCGGCGTCGAGACGCCGGACGACGGGTCGGATCCTGACGCCGATATCGACGACGGAGGCGACGAGGAGTCGCCCGCGGCGGTGGTCCGCACCGCGGCCGAGAAGACCTGGCCGAAGCTCAAACGGATCGTCCCGCGGCTCGCGCTCGTCTACGTCGTCGTGACGCTTCTGGTCCGCACGCAGGACCTCCGCGCGGTCACGGGCGTCGCCGAGCCGCTGACCGCACTGCTGGGGCTTCCGGGGGCGTCGCTGCCGGTGATCGCCGTGTTCGCGTTCGACACCACCGCCGGCGCGGCGACCATCGCGCCGATGATCGGCGGGACGTTCACGCCGCGGACCGCGGTCGCGACGATGCTTCTCGGCGGGATCGTCTCCTTCGCGGTCTCGACGTTCAAGCGCTCGATCCCGTTCCAGTACGGGATCTGGGGGCCGGCGTTCGGGTCGAAGGTGATCGTCGTCAACACGGCGCTGAAGATCGTCTTCATCGCCGCAGCGCTGGCCGTGTTGCTCGTGCCGGTCTGAGGCAGGGATCGACGATCGCGGACCGAATTACCGCTCTCCCTCGTCGAGGTCGATCGGTTTTCCTTCCTCGGTCGGCGGCGCGACGTGGTCGATGTAGGCGTCGACGTCGGGCTCGTGGACGGTGACGTGGACCTCGATGTCGCCGAGTTCGTCGGGGTTGCCGACGGCGAAGTTGATCGTGCCCTTGAACGCGGCCTGCTTCTTCAGCGAGAAGGAAAAGCCCTCCTCGTCGGCGCGCTTTGCGAACTCCCGCCTGGCGGTGTCGAGGATCTCCTGTTCGTGCAGCCGCTCGGAGAAGCGCTCCAGCGAGTGGGTCGCGCCGACGAGCTCCTTGTCCCGATGTTCGAACTCGACGTTCGGGAACAGATTCCGCACCGCGTCCTCGACGCGGGCTGTCACCTCGGTGTCGCGCACGGGGGCGACGATCCGGGCCTCGACGCGGTAGATCACGGCGCACCACCCGCCGTTCGGACCTGGACGTAGTCGTCGTCGCCGATCCGGTCGAGGTCCTCGTCGAGGATCGCGCGGACCCGCTCGCGGAACGCTTCCAGGGAGTCCGTGTTCCGGACGACGACGTCCGCGCGGTCCATCACCTCGCCCATCCCGAAGCCGAGTTCGCGCTCCTCGCGCTCGCGGAGGGCCTCGCGGTCGAGGTCGGTGTCGTCGCGGCCGCGTTCGAGCAGGCGGTCCGCGCGGGTCTCGAACGGCGCTTCGACGCTCACGAGGAGGAAGTCGTCGCCGAACGCCTCGCGGAAGCGGTCGAGTTCGACGTCCGAGCGGAGGCCGTCGACGAGGACGACGTCGCCGTCTTCCAGTTCGGACTCGATCATCGGGAGCGACCGCTCGGCGATGGCAGCGGGGCCGTCCTCCTCGCGGAGCGTCTTCGCCATCTCGCCGTGGTGCTCTGCGGGGTCGAATCCGCGCTCGCGGCAGGCCTTCCGGATCACGTCGCCCATCGTGACGACCGGGACGCCGGCCTCGCGGGCGACGGCGGCGGCCTCGCCCTTGCCGCTCCCGGGCAGTCCGACGGTGCCGATGACCTTCATTACGCGACGGTTCTCGGCTGCGGACCTTACGCGTTCCGCTCCCCGCGCGCTCCGCTCCGGGCGGCAGTCTCCACGCGGCTTCCACATTCCTTTTTACTGCCCGCCGACTGCCTTCCGACGAGGGCGCGTAGCTCAGTCGGACAGAGCGTCGGACTTCTAATCCGATGGTCGC
Organism: Halobellus sp. EA9; assembly: GCF_051195055.1. Lineage (NCBI taxonomy): Archaea > Methanobacteriati > Methanobacteriota > Halobacteria > Halobacteriales > Haloferacaceae > Halobellus > Halobellus sp. EA9. The sequence goes on from NZ_JBNTJW010000004.1 coordinate 86,672, forward strand.
GGGTTCGAATCCCGTCGCGCTCGTGCAGCGAGGAACGAAGTGACGAGCGAACCAGCGCGCGGGATTCGAATCAGGGAGCGAACGGAGCGAGCGACCGTGGTTCGAATCCCGTCGCGCTCGTGAAATCGGAGATTTCACTCGCGCGACGTACTCCCGATCGCTTCGCTCTCGGGAGTCCCGTCGCGCCGCGAGAACCGCCGAGCGAAGCGAGACGTGTCGAAACGCACCGCAAGGGATTCGAATCTGGGGGCGAACGGGAGCCGAGCCCGCTTCCGAAGCGTTTAATCGAATTCCGACTCCTTTCTCATCCGATATGACGAAAGTCAGCATCGTCGGCGCCGCCGGGACGGTCGGCGCCGCCGCCGGGTACAACCTCGCGCTGCGCGACGTCGTGGACGAACTGGTCTTCGTCGACATCCCCGACAAGGAAGACGAGACCGTCGGACAGGCCGCGGACGCGAACCACGGGATCGCCTACGACTCCAACACCGAGGTCGTCCAGGGCACCTACGAGGACACCGCGGGCTCGGACGTCGTCGTCATCACCGCAGGCATCCCGCGCCAGCCCGGCCAGACGCGGATCGACCTCGCGGGCGACAACGCGCCGATTATGGACGACATCGGCTCGTCGCTCGCCGAGCACACCGACGACTTCGTCTCGGTCACGACCTCGAACCCCGTCGACCTGCTGAACCGCCACCTCTACGAGTCGGGCGACCGCGACCGCCACAAGGTGATCGGCTTCGGCGGCCGCCTCGACTCCGCGCGCTTCCGCTACGTGCTCAGCCAGCGCTTCGACGTGCCCGTGAAGAACGTCGAGGCGACGATCCTCGGCGAGCACGGCGACGCCCAGGTCCCGGTCTTCTCCAAGGTGCGCGTCGACGGCGCCGACCCCGACTTCGCCGCCGACGAGCGCGAGGAGATCCTCGGCGACCTCCAGAAGTCGGCGATGGATGTCATCGAGCGCAAGGGTGCGACCCAGTGGGGACCCGCCACGGGCGTCACCCACACGGTCGAGGCGATCCTCCGCGACACCGGCGCGGTGCTCCCCGGCTCGATCGTCCTCGACGGCGAATACGGCTACGAGGACACCGCCTTCGGCGTCCCGGTCAAACTCGGCGCCGACGGCGTCGAGGAGGTCGTCGAGTGGGACCTCGACGACTACGAGGCCGACCTGATGGACGACGCCGCCGAGAAGCTCAGCGATCAGTACGACAAGATCGCGTAAGCGCGTCAGCGGACCCGCGTTTTCTCCCCTGCGATCGCCGCTCAGTCGGTCACGACGCCCGCGACCGACGGGATCGCGTCCACGACGCCGGCCGCGACGCCGTAGGCCGCCAGCGCGTGCGCCCGCGGCCGGTCGTCGAGGATGTCGGTCTCGGTGAGGTAGCCGTCGCCCTTCGAGAAGTAGCGCGCCGCCGCGCGTAAGAGCCACCGCTCGAACGCGTCGCCGGTGGCGGCGATCCGGTAGGCCCCGTCGACCGCCCGGCGTTTCACGTCCAAGAGCAACGACTCCGGCACCGACGAGCGACCGCGGAGCCGCTCGACCGCGGCCTCCCCGGTCGAAAAGCCGTGGAACTCCGCGAGCGCGGTCGCGAGCGTCGTCGTCTCCAGGCCGGGGAGCCCGTCCCGGCGGGCCCACCGGGCGTCTTCGAGCGTCTCCTCGCCGGGTGCGAGGGTCAGCAGCCGGTTCCAGGCGGTGTCGCGCGGCGTCTCCTCGCGGACGCGTCGGGAGTCGTACCACTCGTCGTCGTGAGCGAACTCCCGCACACGCGACCGGTACGTCTCCCGGGCGGAGGCGAGGTCGATCCGGACCGGCACGGACTGGCGGGCACGGAACGTCCGGTGGAACTGGCGGGCGTCGTCGAGGTGACGGACCGAGCGCTCGTGGTTCCGGACCGCGCGGGCCAGCGCCTTCTCGCGGACGCGCTCGGGACGCTCGTCGAGGGCCGCACGATCGACCTCGGCGTTCGTGCCGGCGATCGCCGCCACGTGGAGCCGCGTCTCGATCAGGTCGATCCAGACCATCGCCTCGGCGGGCGCGTCGCTCTCGTAACGGAGCCCGGACCGGAACTCTTCGATGCCGGGCGCTGGACCGGTCTGTGCCGGGCCGTCGGAGCCGATCGTGACGTCGTCGAGGGACGCGGCCGCGGCCCCGAGCGCCAGCGCGACGTACCTGACGTGGTAGCGCGCCTCGCTGAGCGTCTCGAAGGACGGCGGGTGGGACTCGTCGAGGAACTCCCGGGCGTCGGCGACGCTGCCTTCGGTCCCGAAGAATCGGTCGCCGTCGAGGTGGCCGGCGGCGCGGGCGCGGTCGACGATCGGCGCCGCGCGGTCGGTGAGGTCGCGGAGGTGGTCGAGCGCCGAATCGCGGTGTTCGGGGCGGACGAGCGCGACGTCCTGGTGGCTGACGCCGTCGGGGTAGGGGACGGCCGCGGGACCGACCGCGGCGACCGCGCCGGCGCCGAGGAGCCCGGCGACGCCGACGGCGCCGCCGGCGCGGAGGAGCGTGCGGCGGGAGATGGAGGGACCAGTCACAGAGACGGCCTTCGGCGGTGAGCCCAATACGTCTTGCCCCCGCGGCCGCTCCGCGGGACCCCCGGTCTACGCGGTGGCGGCCTGGAGGTCCGAGAGGTACGACGCGAGATCGGTGGTCGTGACCATTCCGATGACGGCGCCGTCGTCGTCGACGACCGGAACGTGGTGGATCCCGTGGTCGACCATCGACTCGGCGATCTGGGCGATCGGCACCTGCGCCGTCGTCGTGACCGCGGTGTCGGACATGTACGCGGAGACGGGCGTCTGGTCCTTCGGCTGCCGCTCGGCGACGATCTGCACGAAGTCCGTCCGCGTGAGGATGCCGACGAGCTGTCCGTCTTCGACCACGACGACGGAGCCGATCTCCTCGTCAAGCATCTTCTGTGCGGCGTCTTCGACCAGCGTATCGGGCGAGACGGTGTGGACCGGCGAGGACATCACGCGTGCGACGAAAATGTCGTCCATACCCCGGATACGGCATCAACGACTATTAAGAATTCTGCAGGCGGCGACTTCTTCGCCGAGCGGCCGGTGCTAACACGAGCGTTTATCAGTGAGAGCGGGACCAGGCCCCGCGTGGTGTGATCGATGCCCCGCGCCGGGCAGCGGTTGTTCGGCACGTCGGCGCGGGGAGCGGTCCGGAGATGAGGTGCCGACTGTTCGCTCTTCCCACTCATAGTGATTACTCTCGTCTCTTACCGCCGACGCCGTCACCGGGGGTGGCCTTCGGCGGTAAACAGTGAGAGCAATCACTATCAGAGCCGCTCGCGGATCGTCCGCGCGGTCTGCTCGCCGACGCCCGGGACGTCCGTCAGGTCCGCCGTCGACGCCGCGCGGACGTTCTCGACGCTCCCGAACCGACGGAGGAGCGCCCGTCTGGTCTGTTCGCCGACGCCGGGGACGTCTTCGAGCACCGTGCGGACGTCGTCGCGGAGCGTCTGGTGGTACTGGACCGCGAAGCGGTGCGCCTCGTCGCGGACGCGCTGGAGCACGTGGAGCGCCGGGTGGTCGTCGCCCCAGTCGCGGACGCCGTCGGGGGTGACGACGAGCTCCCGCTCTTTCGCGAGCGCGACGGCCGGGACGTCCCAGCCGACCTCCGCGAGCGCGTCGGTCGCGGCGCCGAGTTGGCCCTCGCCGCCGTCGATCAGCAACAGGTCCGGATCGGGGCGGCCGTCCCGGCCCTCGACCGCCCGCTCGGCGCGCCAGCGGACGAGCTCGCGCATCCGCGCGTAGTCGTCGTTGCCGTCGGCGAGTCGCTTTCGCCGATACGCCGACTTCTCGGCCGAGCCGTCGACGAAGCAGACGTTACTGCCGACGACGGCCTTCCCCTGGGCGTGGCTCACGTCGAAGCCCTCGATCCGCGAGACCGAACCCAGGCCGAGCGCGTCAGCGAGCGCACCGATTTCGTCATCGTGGTCCGGACCACGTCGGGCGTTCTTGAGCGCGAGGTCGACGAGCTTCGCCTCTCGGCCCGCGCCCGGAACGCGGAGGTCGATGCCCTCGGCGCGGAGCCACGACGCCACGTCCGCGTCGTCGGGGCGCTCCGAGCAGAGGATCGCGTCGGGAAGCTCCCGCTCGGCGTAGTACTGGGTGAGGAACGCGGTGAGCACCGCGGCCGAGCGCTCGCCACCCTCGGGCGCGTCGAGTCGGTGTCGCGAGCGGTCGACGAGCTGGCCGCGCTCGCTGTGGAGCCGCGCGACCGTCGCGGTGTCGCCCTCGACGGCGACGCCGAGGACGTCGACGGTCCGCTCGTCGGACTGCGCCGAGACGGCCTCCTCGCCGCCGGCGTGGAACGACTCGACTGCGTCGAGCCGATCGCGCAGATTCGCCGCCCGTTCGAACTGTTCGCCCTCGGCGGCGGACTCCATCTCCCGGCGGAGCGGATCCGCCAGCACGCCGGTCTCCCCCTCGAAGAACCGAGTCACGGACTCGACGTCCTCCCGATACGCGCCGGGGTCGATCTCGCCGGTACAGGGCGCGCTACAGAGCCCCATCTCGTAGTCGAGACAGGGTCGGTCGCGGTTGGCGTACTTGTGGTCCGAGCAGCCGCGGAGGCCGTAGGTCTTTCGGAGCGCCTTCACGACGGTCTCGACCCGGCCCTTGTCGGTGAACGGCCCGAAGACGGTCGCGCCGGGATCCGGGTCGCGCGTCACCTCGATCCGCGGGATCCGGTGGTCGGTGAGCTGGACCAGCGGGTAGGACTTGTCGTCCTTCAGCCGGACGTTGTACCGCGGCTGGTGGCGCTTGATCAGGTTCGCTTCGAGCAGCAGCGCCTGCGTCTCGGTGTCGGTGACGGCGACGTCGATCGATTCCGCGCGGTCGACCATCCGGCGAATCCGCTCGCCGCGCGGGTCGGCGTACGACCGGACCCGGTCGCGGAGGTCGACGGCCTTGCCGACGTAGAGGACGTCGTCGCCGTCGAGGAACTGGTAGACCCCGGGGTCGGTCGGCAGCTCCGCGGCGCGGTCGCGGAGGTGACTGCGCTCCATCGGCCGGGAGTAGCGGATCGAGCGGCTTGAGCGTGACGCGACGGGTCGGAGCGGCTACGCTCGCGTCCGACGTCCGACCGCGAGGAGCGCGAAACCGCCCAGATCCGTGGCGAGGAAGGCGACCGCGGCGCTCGGTGTCGAGCCGAGCCCGGCCGCCTCCGTCCCGACGAGGTAGCAGGCGACGAACGCCGTCGCCGCAACGGCGCAGGCGACGAGGATCCACGCGACCGCAGCGCCCGCCCGGTCGTAGGCGGGCCAGTACTCGTCGTAGGCAGTCGGGACGACGACGCCGAGCGTCACCAGGAGGAGGAAACTCCCCGGACCGGAACCGTAGGCAGAGCGGAAAGCGTAGGCGGCCGGCAGCGCCGCGGCGACGCCCGCGAAGATGGTGAGCTGTCGTTGCGCGGTCGCCCATCGGTAGATCGCCGATCGGGAGTTCGTGGAGGGCACACATCGAAGATCCGACGGCGGGAGAATAAAACCGGGGGCGCAGAGCCGACGGAGACGGTAGCTACAAGCCGCGCCTCGACCACCGTGGGGTATGGGCGAAGGCGAACGCGACGGCGACGGCGCCGAAACCGTCCGCTGCTGGCTCGTCGAACGGACCTACACAGATCGCGGACTCGTCGATATGGTGTACGCGACCCCCGACGGCGCCCGCGTCCGCCGGAAGCAGGTGTCGACGACGGTGATGCGACAGCGGGGGCAGGGAACGTCCGCGGCCGTCGAGGTCGACCGCGACGACCTCGAACCGGTGGACGACGACGAGACCCGCGAGCGCTACGCCGCGGAGGTCGAACGCGTGCGCGAGCAGTACGACCCCGACGACGAGATCTGACGCCGTTCGGCGCCGAGGCCGCCGCCGGATCGATCTCAGAGCTGATTCTCTCACCAAACGCTTTATGAACGGACCAAACAACCCTCGGCTATGGCTGCTATCGAACTCGACGGGGTGACAAAGCGGTTCGAGGACGTCACCGCCGTCTCGGACCTCTCGTTGACCGTCGAGGAGGGGGAGGTCTTCGGCTTCCTCGGCCCGAACGGCGCCGGGAAGTCGACGACGATCAATCTCCTCCTCGATTTCGTTCGCCCGACCGCGGGGCGGGTGTCCGTCCTCGGACACGACGCCCGCGCCGAGAGCGTCGCCGTCCGGGAGCGGACCGGCGTCCTCCCGGAGGGCTTCGACGTGTACGACCGGCTGACCGGCCGCGCGCACGTCGAGTTCGCGATCGACTCCAAGGAGGCCGACGCCGACCCCGACGCCGTACTGGAGCGTGTCGGCCTCGCCGACGCCGCCGACAGGCAGGCCGGCGGGTACTCGAAGGGGATGCGCCAGCGGCTCGCGCTCGCGATGGCGCTCGTCGGCGACCCCGACCTCCTGATCCTCGACGAGCCCTCCTCGGGGCTCGACCCCGCGGGCGCCAAGGAGATGCGCGAGATCGTCCTCGAAGAGGCCGAGCGCGGCACGACCGTCTTCTTCTCCAGCCACATCCTCGAACAGGTCGAGGCGGTCTGCGACCGCGTCGGCATCCTCCGGGCGGGCGAGCTCGTCGCGGTGGATTCGATCGACGGGCTCCGCGAGGCCTCGGACGCCGACGCGACGCTCCGGGTCGCCGTCGGCGAGCCCGTCGACGACGACGTCCTCGACGCGGTGCGGGCGCTCGACGGCGTCCGCCACGTCGAGCGCGACGACGACGACGCCGTCCGCGTGGGCTGCGACAGCGACGCCAAGACCCGCGTCGTGAGCGAGATCGAAGACCGCGGCGTGAGCGTGACCGACTTCACGACCGAGGAGGCGTCGCTCGAAGACCTGTTCCTCGCGTACACCGAGGGCGACGCCGGCGACAGGGAGGAGACGGTCGAGGCGGACGTCGAGTCCGACGAAGCCTCGGACTCGACCGAAGCGGCGTCGGCTGACGCCGAGGCCGACGATGCGGTCGCCGAAGGGGAAGCGGCCACCGAAGAGGAGGTCCAGCGATGAGCTGGCAGGCCGTCGCCCGCAAGGAGTTCCGCGACGCGATCCGCTCGCGGTGGCTCCACGGCTCGACGCTCTTCTTCGCGCTCTTCCTCGGCGGGGCCTCGGCGTTGTTCTTCGGCCTCCTCCTCGGCCCGCAGGGCCGACAGGTGTCGAACCTCTTCGGCGTCTTCCTCAGCCTCGGCGTGTTCAGCTTCTCGTTCCCCGGGCTGCTCGCACTCGTGCTCGGGTTCGTCGCGCTCTCGACCTCGTACGGATCGATCACCGAGGAGCGCGAGACGGGCTCGGTCAAGCTCTTACTCTCGCTCCCGAACTCCCGGCTCGACGCCGTCGTCGGCAAACTCCTCGGGAGATCCGCGGTCGTCGTCGTCGCGCTCCTCGTCGGCTTCTTCGCGGCGTTCCTCGCGCTGCTCGGGACGGGCACGCGACTCCAACTCGGGTCGTTCGTCCCACAGATCGCGCTCACGGCGCTGCTCGGCGTCGCGTTCGTCTCGATCGGGCTCGGCGTGTCGGCGCTGGCGGACTCGAACCGCGAGGCCACCCTCGCGACGATGGGCATCTACCTCATCTTCGCCATCCTGTGGGGGTCGATCTCCGAGGGCATCCCCAAACTCATCAACTACGTGGCGACTCAGATCGGGATCGGGGGCGTCGAAGAACTCACGCGGGTCAAAATCGGCGTGTTCCTGAAGTACCTGAACCCCCTGAAGACCTACGAGACGCTCGCGGCACAGTTGTACTACGGACCGGCGCGAGCGCGCCTCGTGAGCACGGCATTCGGGGAGCAGCAGGTCCTCGGGCCGGTGTTACAGGAATCTATCCCGTTCTACTTCTCGGGGTGGTTCCTCTTTTTCGTCCTCCTCGCGTGGATCGTCCTGCCCGCGGCGGTCGGCTACTGGGCGTTCGAGCGCGCCGACCTCTGATTGCGGCTCACTCCTCTTCCGGCGGGTACTCGATCCCGTGTTCGCCCAGTAGCGCCGCGAACGATTCCTCGTCGAGCGTCGGCACGTCGTTCGCCTCGGCGTCCTCGCGCTTCGTCCGTCCGGGGTTCTCGCCGACGACGAGGTAGTCCGTGTTGCCGGAGACGCTCCCGGTCGCGGTCGCGCCGTGGCGCTCCACGAGCGACTGGGCCGCGTCGCGCGTGACCGACAGCGATCCCGTGAAGACGAACGTCAGGCCGTCTAAGGCGTCGCTTCCTTCTTCCTCGACGGGCTCGGGCTCGACGCCCAGTTCGCGGAGCTCCGCGACGGCCGCGCGGTTGCCCTCGTTCGCGAAGAACTCCGCGACGTGTTCGGCGACCGTCGGACCGACGTCGTCGACGGCCTCCAGTTCGTCCTCCAAGGCGTCCATCACCGCGTCGAGGTCGCCGAACTCGCGGGCGAGGTTCCGGGCGGTGTGCTCGCCGACCTCGGGGATGCCGAGCGCGACGAGGAAGTCCGGGAGCGGCGGCGACGTCGTGGCCTCGATCGCGTCGACGAGGTTCCGGGCGCTCTTCTCGCCCCAGCCCGCCAGGTCGGCGACGTCGTCGGGATCGAGCCGGTAGAGGTCCGGAAGCGACGACAGGACGCCGGCGTCGACCAGCTGCTCGACGCGCTCCTCGCCGAGGCCGTCGATGTCGAGCGCCTGCCGACTCCCGTAGTGGACGATCGCCCGCACCAGCTGGGCGTCGCAGGTGAGTCCGCCGGTGCAGAACGCCAGCGGGCCGTCGCGCTCGACGGGGCTGTCGCAGACCGGGCAGGTCTCGGGGAAGTCGAAGGTGCCGTCGGCGCGCTTTTCGACGACCTCGGCGACCTCGGGGATGACGTCGCCCGCGCGGCAGACCCGGACCTCGTCGCCGACGTCGACGCCGAGCCGCTCGATCTCCTCGGGGTTGTGGAGCGAGGCGCGCGAGACGGTGACGCCGCCGACGTCGACCGGCTCCAGGAGGGCGACGGGCGTCAGCCGGCCGGTGCGGCCGACCTGGACGACGACGTCGGTGACGCGGGTGACTTCGGTCCGGGCGGGGAACTTGTAGGCGAAGGCCCATCGGACCGACCGACTCGTCGCGCCCAGTTCCTCGCGGGCGTCGCGGGCGTCGACCTTGATCACGGTGCCGTCGATCTCGTAGTTCAGGTCTTCCCGGGCGTCGAGCAGATCGTCGCGGTAGTCGATGGCGCCCTCGATCGAGTCGACGACGTCGACGCGGTCGGTGACGTGGAGGCCCCACTCGCGGAGGCGATCGAGCGCCTCCCGCTGGCTCTCGGGCACCCGGCTGGCGTCGAGGACGTCGTAGAAGAAGCAGTCCAGGGGGCGGTCGGCGACGACCGAGGGATCGAGCTGGCGAAGCGTCCCCGCGGCGGCGTTCCGGGGGTTGGCGAAGGGCTCCTCGCCGCGCTCGACGCGCTCGCGGTTGTGCTCGCGGAACGCCTCGCGCGGCATAAACACCTCGCCGCGCACCGCGAGCCGCTCGGGCGGGTCGCCGCCCAGTCGGAGCGGGACCGGCCGGATCGTCCGCACCTGTGCGGTGACGTCGTCGCCGACCGCGCCGTCCCCGCGGGTCGCCGCCCGGACGTACTCGCCGTCCTCGTAGACGACTTCTACGGAGAGCCCGTCGAACTTCGGCTCGCAGACGTAGTCGACGTCGCCGACGTCCTCGCGGACGCGCCGGTCGAACTCACGAACCTCGTCGGCGTCGGTCGACTGGTCGATGGAGAGCATCGGCGCGACGTGTTCGACCGTGTCGAGTTCGTCGAGCGGTTCGCCGCCGACGCGCCGGGTGGGGCTCCCCTCGCGGTCGAGGTCGAAGGCCTCCTCCAGGTCCTGGAGGCGCGCGAACAGGTCGTCGTAGGCGCGGTCCGAGATCAGCGGATCGGCGCGGACGTAGTAGCGGTAGTCGTGCTCGCGGATCGCCTCGCGGAGCGTCTCGGCCTGCGCGGCGGCCTCGTCGCGGGAGAGGTCCGCGACGGGCGCAAAGTCCGTGTCGGGGTCGCGGAGGTAGGGGTTGTCGGGGTCGGCGTACGCGAGGTCCGCGTCGTCATCGGCTGTCGCTGCGGCGTCGGCCGACGCGTCGTCGCTCATTTGTCGGTCACTCGGTCGGGGCGGAGTTAGGTGCTTCGTCGCGGGCCGCGGGCGAGCGCCGGCGGGTCGCCGCGGCCCGGAACCCAAACTCGGATTCGGGTGAACGAGGCGGTGAGCGGCGACTGTGTCGCGGGAAACCCGTACCGCTTATCCCTGCGGACTGCAATCGCCGCGTATGGAAGAGGACTTCCTGCTCCTCAACCCCGGCCCGGTGCCCGTCACCGACGAGGTGGCGGCGGCGATGGACGAGCCGATGGTGTCCCACCGGTCCGCGGCGTTCGAGGCGGTCTACGAGCGAGCACAGGACGGTCTCGACTACATCTTCGAGGAGTCCACCCTGGAGGGAGCCTCCACCGCGACGACGGGCGGCGGGACGACGCTTCTCCTCAACGGGACGGCCACGATGGGAATGGAGGCCGCGGTCGCCAATCTGGTGGGCGACGGCGGCCACGTGGTCTCGCTCGTCAACGGGAAGTTCGGCCGCCGCTTCGCCCGCATCGCCGAGCGCTATGCCGACGTCACCCGCGTCGAGGTCCCGTGGGGCGAGTCGATCCCCCTGGAGGACGTCCGCGCGGTCGTCACAGACGAGACCGACGTAGTGACGATGGTCCACAACGAGACCAGTACCGGCCTGCTGAATCCGGTCGAGGGCGTCGGCGAGATCGCCGAGGAGTACGACGCCCGCTTCGTCGTCGACGGCGTCACCTCGATCGGCGGCGACGTGTTCAAGATCGACGACTGGAACGTCGACATCGCCGTCACCGACGCGCAGAAGGCGCTCGCGGCCCCGCCGGGCATCAGCGCGATGTACGTGACAGAGGAGGTGAAAGACGATCTGGACGGCGAGGCCGCGCCGTTCTACGAGGACTTGGAGTGGCACCTTCGGAAATCCGAATCGCACCAGACGCCCTTCACGAGCGCGGTGCCGCTGTTCCGCGCGATGGCGGTCGCCGTCGAGGACATCGTCGAGGAGACGATGCCGACGCGGATCGCCCGGCACCGCCGCCAGTCGGCCGCCTTCCGCGCCGGCTTCACCGCGATGGGGCTGGACCTCTTCGCGGACGCGACGGGCGCGACCGAACTGTCGAACACCCTCACCGCGGTCTCGCTGCCCGAGGAGGTCTACGGCGACGACGCCGACGCCTTCTTCGACGGCGTCGACGCGCGTAACGTGAGCATCTCCGGCGGCCAGGCCCACCTCGGCGGGACGATCTTCCGCGTGAGCAACATGGGCGGCCTCCCCGACGAGGCGATCCTGCGCGGCGTCCGGACCGTCGGCGAGGCGATGGCCGACGCGGGCGTGGACGTCGACGTCGACGCCGGCGTCGCTGCCGCGCGCGAGGAACTGGACCTGACCGAGGCCGCGTCCGCCGACGACTGAGCGCCGAGCCGCCTCGACCTTCTCGTTCAACGTACTCCCGCCAGCCGTGCGACCGTCGAGTACCTCGTCGACTCGGCCGTAACCGACGGTTATAAGCCTCCGAACGAATATGCGTAATGTACATAGTATGGTCGATGGGTTCCACACCCGGAGTCTTCATGCCGGCCAAGAGCCGGACGAGACGACGGGCGCTCGCGCGCCGCCGATCTACCAGACGACCTCGTACGCCTTCGGGGACGCCGATCGCGCGGCGGACCTCTACGCGCTGGAGGCCGACGGCGACGTCTACTCGCGGATCTCCAATCCCACGACTCGGATCCTCGAAGAGCGCCTCGCGGCGCTGGAGGGCGGCGTCGCCGCCGTCGCCACCGCCTCGGGGATGGCCGCGCTCGACTCCGCGACGAGCGTCCTCGCGAGCGCGGGCGACAACGTCGTCGCTTCTTCCGATATGTACGGCGGCACCGCGACCTACCTCACGAAGATGGCGACCCGCCGCGGCGTCGAGATCCGGGTCGTCGACACCCTCGACTACGACGCCTTTGCGGACCGGATCGACGAGGACACCGCCTTCGTCCACGTGGAGACGATCGCGAATCCATCGCTGAAGACGCCCGACTTCGAGCGCCTCGCCGACATCGCACACGCGAACGCGGCGCCGCTCGTCGTCGACAACACCTTCGCGACGCCGTACCTCTGTCGGCCGCTGGAACACGGCGCCGATATCGTCTGGGAGTCGACGACGAAGTGGATCCACGGGTCGGGAACCACAGTGGGGGGAATCCTCGTCGACGGCGGGACCTTCCCCTGGGAACACGCCGACTACGACGAACTCTCGGGCGAGAACCCCGCGTTCGGCATCGACTTCGTCGAGCGCTACGGCGAGGCCGCCTTCGGCAACGCGGTCCGCCAGCGCGCGCTCCGGACCCTCGGCAATCAGCAGTCGCCCTTCGACGCCTGGCAGACGATCCAGGGCCTGGAGACCCTGCCCATCAGGATGCAGCGCCACTGCGAGAACGCCCGCGCGGTCGCGGAGTTCCTCCGGGACCACGAGGACGTCGCGTGGGTGTCGTATCCGGGCTTCGAGGAGCACCCGACCCACGCGAATGCGACGCGGTATCTCGGTTCTGACGAGAACGGCGAGGGTGCGAGCGAGTACGGCGGGATGGTCACCTTCGGGCTGGCCGCGGGCTTCGAGGCCGCAAAGCGGACCTGCGAGGAGACCGACCTCGGCTCGTTCCTCGCGAACATCGGCGACGCGAAGACGCTCGTGATCCACCCCGCCTCGACGACCCACGCCCAGTTGAGCGAGGAGGAACAGCGCGCTGCGGGGCTGAGCCCCGAGATGGTCCGCCTGTCGGTCGGCATCGAGGACGAGGCGGACGTCATCGCCGACCTGGACCGCGCGATCGGCGCGGCGACCCAAAGGACCCAAAGGGTTTCGGGCGGGGACGCGAAGGGGGGAGACAGCGAATGAAGACAGACAGCGGGACCGTCGACCTCGGGCGGTTCGACTTCGCCTCCGGCGACGAGATCGAGAACCTCGAAGTCGCCTACGAGACCTACGGGGAGTTCGACGGCGACAACGCGGTCCTGATCTGCCACGCCCTCACCGGCAGCCAGAACGTCGCGGGCTACGGCTCGGAGACGACGGGCCAGGCCCGCGCGTGGTGGAACGACATCGTCGGCCCCGGGAAGGCGATCGACACGAACGACTACTACGTCGTCTGCGCGAACGTCCCCGGGTCGTGTTACGGCACCACGGGGCCGGCCTCCAAGGACCCCGAGGGCGAGGTCTACGGCACCGACTTCCCGCCCGTGACGGTCGCCGACTGGACGCGCTCCCAGCGCCTGCTGCTGGACGAACTCGGCGTCGGCCGCCTCCACGCTGTCGTCGGCGGCAGCGTCGGCGGGATGAACGCCCTCGACTGGGCGAAGCGCTACCCCGACGACGCCCGGTACGTCGTCTCGGTCGCGGCCGCGGCGCGCCTCGACGCCCAGTGCCTCGCGCTCGACGCCATCGCGCGGCGGGCGATCACGACCGATCCGCACTGGAACGGCGGCGAGTACTACGACCGGGACGAGGCACCGACAGACGGCCTCGCGCTCGCCCGGCAGATCGGCCACGTGATGTACCTCTCGAAGGCGTCGATGGAGGGGAAGTTCGGCCGGCGCGCCGCCGGTCGGGACGCCCGCCGCGACTCCTTCCCCTCGGACCCCGCGGCGGCGTTCTTCCCGTACCGCGACGTGGAGTCGTACCTCGACTACCAGGCCGAGAAGTTTGTCGACCGCTTCGACGCCAACTCCTACCTCTATCTCACCCGCGCGATGGACGACTACGACCTCGCGGAGGGCTACGAGGACGACGCCCGGGCCGTCGCCGCCTTCGAGGGCGAGGCCCTGTTGCTCTCCTTCACGGGCGATTGGCACTTCACGACCGAGCAGTCGGAGACGCTCGCGGCGGCGTTCCGGGAGGCGGGCGCGCCGGTGGCCCACCACGTCATCGAGTCGGACCACGGCCACGACGCGTTCCTCGTCGAGCCCGAGAAGGTCGGGCCGCCGCTCCGGGACTTCCTCGATTCGGGCGTCGAGGGGCGCGCGGTCCACGACACCGACGCCGACGCCGATTCGGGGCCCGGAAGCGACTTCGCGCCCGTCCACGCGTCGCTGTTCAGTCAGTAGGCGCGGCGCAGTCGGCGGGCTGTCGGAACCCGAACGCACTTTTCGGTCCGCGCCGTCCGGACGCCTGTGACTCCTGCCGAACTCCTCGCGCGGCTCGTCGGCCTCCTCGTCGCCGCCGCGGGCGCCGCCCTCGCGTGGGGCGGCCTGTTCGCCCCGATCGCGGGCACGCGCGGCGTCGACCTGCTCGCCCGGGGCGCGGTCGCGAACCTCGTCGTCGCCGGGGGACTCGCCGGCCTCGGCTTCCTCGCGGCGGGCCTCGCCGTCGTCGTCGACCGCGGGCGCCCGCTCGCGGTCTCCGTCGGCGGGCTGGTCCTCGTCGCGGTCGTCGCGCTCCTCGCCGTCGGGACCGATTCATCACAGGCCGTCCTCGGCGTGGGCGTCGTCGCCGCGGCGACGCTCCTCGCGGGCGCCTCGATCGAGGGGCGCCCGGCGTGAGACCGTGACGCCGGATCCGCGGACGGCGTCGTAGATACCGGCGGAATTTGCTCACGTCACGTCGGTTAGGCCGCCGCTCCGAGAAGGGCGGGGTATGGCAGACGACGAAGAGCAGCCACTCGGGTTCGGGACGCGAAGCCTCCACGCGGGACAGGAGCCCGATCCGGCCACCGGCGCGCGGGCACAGCCGATCTACCAGACCACCTCGTACGTCTTCGACGACGCCGAGGACGCCGCGGGACAGTTCGCCCTGGAGAAGGAGGGGTTCATCTACAGCCGGCTGATGAATCCGACGGTCGCGACGCTCCAGGAGCGCCTGGCGTCGCTCGAAGGTGGCATCGGCGCCGCGGCGACGGCCTCGGGGATGGCCTCGCTCGACCTGGCGACGTTCCTGCTCGCGAGCGCCGGCGACAACATCGTGACGGCGTCGTCGCTCTACGGGGGCACCTACACGTACTTCACCCACACCGTCGAGCGCCGCGGGATCACGACGCGCTTCGTCGACACCCTCGACTACGAGGCCTACGAGGAGGCGATCGACGAGGACACCGCCTACGTCCACCTGGAGACGATCGGCAACCCCGCGCTGGTCACGCCGGACATCGAGCGGATCGCCGACATCGCCCACGAGAACGACGTCCCGCTGTTCGTCGACAACACCTTCGCGACGCCGTACCTCTGCCGGCCGATCGAGCACGGCGCCGATCTCGTGTGGAACTCCACGACGAAGTGGATCCACGGCGCCGGCACGACGATCGGCGGGGTCCTCGTCGACGGCGGGTCGTTCCCGTGGGCCGAACACGCCGAGAAGTACCCCGAGATCGGCGCCCCCAACCCCGCCTACCACGGCGTCAACTTCGCCGAGCGCTTCGGCGACGCGGCGTTCACCTACGCCGCCATCGCCCGCGGCCTGCGCGACCTCGGTAACGCCCAGTCGCCGTTCGACGCGTGGAACACTCTCGAAAAACTGGAGTCGCTGCCGATGCGGATGGAGCGCCACTGCGAGAACGCGATGGCCGTCGCGGAGTACTTAGCGGACCACGACGAGGTCTCCTGGATCAACTATCCCGGCCTGGAGAGCCACGAGACCCACGAGGAGGCCTCCGAATATCTGGAGGGCGGCTACGGCGGGATGATCACCTTCGGCCTGGAGGCCGGCTACGACGCCGCCCGCGACACCGTCGACAACGTCGAGCTCGCCTCGCTCCTGGCGAACGTCGGCGACGCGAAGACGCTCGTGATCCACCCCGCCTCGACGACCCACCAGCAGCTCACAGAGGAGGAACAGCGCGCCGCGGGCGTGACGCCGGACATGGTCCGGCTGTCGGTGGGCATCGAGGACGTCGACGACGTCATCGCCGACCTCGATCAGGCGATCGAGCGCGCGACGAACTGATCGGCGAGCCGCGTTCGGGACGCGCCCGTCGCCCGCGCGCCGATCGGGCGATGGTGACGTTTTTCCTCCTCTGCCCTGAACGGGGAGTGTGGTCGAAGCACTCCTCATCGTCGGGCTCCTGGTCGCAGTGTTCGTCGGGTTCAACATCGGCGGCTCGTCCACCGGGGTCGCGTTCGGCCCCGCGGTCGGGAGCGGCCTCGTCTCGAAGCTCGGCGCGGCCGCGCTGATGACGGCGTTCGCGCTCTTGGGGGCGTGGACGGCGGGCCGCGAGGTCATCCAGACGATGGGGGGACAGATCGTCCCCGAGAGCCAGTTCACGCTGGCGGCCAGCGTGGCCGTCCTCTTCTTCGTCGGCCTCGCGCTCCTGATCTCGAACACCTTCGGCGTCCCGGCGTCGACGTCGATGACGGCGGTCGGTGCGATCGCGGGCCTCGGTCTCGCCACGGGGACGCTCGACGAGGGCGTGATGCTGGAGATCATCTCGTGGTGGATCGTCTCGCCCGTGATCGCCTTCTGGATCTGCGCGGTGATCGGGCGGTACCTCTATCCCTACCTCGACGCCAAGCTGAAACTCGATCAGTCACCGGGGGCGATCCTCGTCTTCGACCGGAGCGGGGCGGTCCCGCGGCCCCGACTCGGACCGAACACGACCTCCCGCGAACTCGGCAGCGTCGCCCTCGTGGTCGTCATCGCCTGCTATATGGCCTACTCGGCGGGGGCGTCGAACGCCGCCAACGCGGTCGCACCGCTCGTCGGCAACGGCGCGGTGTCGATGAACAACGGGATCTTCCTGGCCGCCGGCGCGATCGGGCTGGGCGCGTTCACCATCGCCCGGCGGACGCTCGACACCGTCGGCAACGACCTCACCGAACTGCCGATCCTCGCGGCGCTCGTCGTCGAGACGGTGTCGGCGTCGCTGATCGCGATGCTCTCGTACCTCGGGATTCCGGCGAGCCTCGCGGTGTCGGCGACGATGTGCATCGTCGGGCTCGGCTGGGGGCGGGCCACCCGCACGGTGACGCTCGGCGAGGCGCTCAGCGGCGACACGCCGGAGATGTCCGTGGACGCGCTGACGACGGAGACCGGCGAGGAGGTGCCCCGGATGGGCGAGGAGTCCTCGACGGACCTCGCCGGCACGGACCTGTTCGACCCGGGGACCACCGGTCGGGTCATCTTCTTTTGGCTCCTCACGCCGAGTCTCTCGGCCGCGGCGTCGTATGCGCTCTTTGCGACCGTTCCGATATAGCGTCCGGCGATCCGATCGCTTCCGAGTTCGGTTCCCGATCGCCCAAAACCCCACGTTCGTTTCGCTGAAGCGGTAATACGGTCGAAAAGCAGGTCTGGATCGAACAGCAAAGTCTAATGGGGTGGCATACAAATCGCCAAGTGAGATGCCTACCGTAGAATACCTCAACTACGAAGTGCTGGACGATCAGGGCTGGGATATGGACGACGACGACCTCTTCGAGAAGGCGGCCGACGCCGACCTGGGCGACGAGGACTACGGCACCCTCGAGGTCAATCAGGGCGAGTACATCCTCGAAGCCGCCGAGGCGCAGGGCTACGACTGGCCGTTCTCGTGCCGCGCAGGCGCCTGTGCGAACTGCGCGTCGATCCTCAAGGAGGGCGAGATCGATATGGACATGCAGCAGATCCTCTCCGACGAGGAGGTCTCCGAGAAGAACGTCCGCCTGACCTGCATCGGGTCGCCCGCGGCCGAGGAAGTCAAGATCGTCTACAACGCGAAGCACCTCGACTACCTCCAGAACCGCGTCATCTGAGCCGGATCCCGGGCGCCAGCCCGAGAGCGGACTTCGGAACCGACTCCGACCACCATTTTTCTGAGGCCGCCGCGACAGCGGCGCGCCGGCGAACTGCCGGACGCCGTCCGCGGATCGAGCCCCGAGGAGGTATCGAACCAAAGGCCTAAGCCCGTCGGTACCGAACGCGTAGGTATGAGTACGGACGCTACGGGCGGCGACGACGACCTGAAGGAGCGCGTCACGAACTTCCTGCGCCGGAACTTCCCGCAGATCCAGATGCACGGCGGCTCGGCCGCCATCCAGCACCTCGACCGCGAGAAGGGCGAGGTCACCGTGATGCTCGGCGGCGCGTGTTCGGGCTGTGGCATCTCCCCGATGACGATCCAGGCGATCAAGAGCCGGATGGTCAAGGAGATCCCCGAGATCGAGACCGTCCACGCCGATACGGGAATGGGCGGTGGCGGCCACGACGGCGGTGGGATGTCGCCGTCCTTCCCCGGCGAGACCGAAGGCGAAGAGCGCGACAGCGACGAAGGCCCGCAGGCCCCGTTCTAACGCTCGCGTCGATTTGCGTCGGTCGGCTCCGATCGGCTCCGACACCCCCCGGCGACGCCGGACCGGTGACTCTTTGACGCCGACGCTGTGAGAGGTGGGTATGAGTGCCGAATCGCCGGATAACGTCCTCTTCGTGGTGATGGATACCGTCCGGAAGGACCGCCTCACCCCCTACGGGTACGACCGGCCGACGACGCCGACGCTCGACGCCTTCGCCGAGGAGGCCACCGTCTTCGAGCAGGCCGTCGCGCCGGCGCCGTGGACGCTCCCGGTCCACGCGTCGCTCTTCACCGGAATGTACCCCTCCCAGCACGGCGCCGACCAGGAGAACCCCTACCTGGAGGGCGCGACCACGCTCGCGGAGACGCTCTCGGATGCGGGCTACGACACCGCCTGCTACTCCTCGAACGCCTGGATCACGCCGTACACCCACCTCACCGACGGCTTCGACGACCAGGACAACTTCTTCGAGGTGATGCCCGGCGACTTCCTCTCGGGCCCGCTCGCCCGCGCGTGGAAGACGATGAACGACAACGACGCGCTCCGGGCGATCGCGGACAAGCTCGTCAGCCTCGGCAACACCGCCCACGAGTACTTCGCCGGCGGCGAGGGCGCCGACTCGAAGACGCCCGCCGTCGTCGACCGGACGATGGAGTTCCTCGACGACAGCGACCGCGCGTTCGCGTTCATCAATCTGATGGACGCCCACCTGCCGTACCACCCGCCCGAGGAGTTCGCCCGGGAGTTCGCCCCCGGCGTCGACTCGACCGAGGTGTGTCAGAACTCCAAGGAGTACAACTCCGGCGCCCGCGACATCGACGACGAGGAGTGGGAGGACATCCGGAGCCTCTACGACGCCGAGATCGCCCACATCGACGACCAACTGGGACGGCTGTTCGACTGGCTGCGGTCGGAGGACAAGTGGGACGACACGATGGTCGTCGTCTGCGCGGACCACGGCGAACTCCACGGCGAACACGACCTCTACGGCCACGAGTTCTGCCTGTACGACCCGCTCGTGAACGTCCCGCTGCTGGTCAAACACCCCGACCTGGAGGCAGAGCGCCGCGCCGACCAGGTCGAACTCGTCGACCTGTACCACACCGTCCTCGACGCCCTCGACGTCGAGGGCGGAACGCCCGCTGCGGCGGGCGAGACGGCAGTCCCGCTCGACCGCACGCGCTCGCTCCTCTCCGAGTCGTACCGCGAGTTCGGCCGCGTCGACGACGACGCCCGCGACCCGGGACAGCGCGACGACGGCGCGGACGCCTTCATCGAGTACTCCCGGCCCGTCGTCGAGCTCAAGCAGTTGGAGGAGAAGGCCGCCGACGCGGGGATCACGCTCCCCGAGGACTCCCGGTTCTACTCGCGGATGCGCGCCGCGCGCCGGACCGACGCGAAGTACGTCCGGATCGACCGGATCGCCGACGAGGCCTACCGGCTCGATTCGGACCCCGACGAGACGGACAACGTCGCGGGCGAGGGCGACCCGGAGGTCGAGGCGACCGAGGCGGCGCTCGCGGACTTCGAGTCGGCGGTCGGCGGCGCCTGGACCGACGCGCTCGACGACGACGTCACCGACGACACCGTCGAGGAGATGGACGACGAGGCCCAAGAGCGCCTGCGGGACCTCGGGTACTTGGAGTGACGGTCACCGCGGCGCCGTGACGCTGTCGCGATCGCGACCGCGACCGCGACCACCTCTCGCTCAAGCGTCGGCGGTCCGGATCTCGAATCGGGCGCCGCCGCTGGCGCTCTCGCCGACGTCGAGGTCCCAGCCGTGGCCGGTGACGATCCGCTCGACGATCGCGAGGCCGAACCCGCTTCCGTCCTTGCTCGTCGTGTACCCCCGATCGAAGACGTGATCGCGGTGTTCCGGCGGGATGCCGGGACCGTCGTCTTCGATGAACACGCCCCCGCCGCCGTCGAGCACGCCGGCGGTGATCGCCACGTCGCTGTCCCCGTGTTCGACCGCGTTCCGGACGAGGTTCTCGAACGCCTCGGTGAGGCGCGTCGGGTCGCATTCGAGCGAGACGCTGCCGGTGATTCCGAGCGAACTCCCGGTCGCCCGAGCGTTGTCGTAGCTCTCTCGCATCAGCTCTGCGAACGCCGCCGGCTGTCGGTCGCCGATCGAATCGCCCTCCTTCGCCAGCGCGAGGAGCTCGTCGACGAGCCGATCCATCCGAGTGATGGCGTCCAGCGCCGTGTCGAGCCGCTCGCTCTCCCGTTCCTTGGCCGCGAGTCGGATGTTCCCGTTCGCGATGTTCAGGGGGTTTCGGAGGTCGTGGGCGACCGTCGACGCGAACTCTTCGAGCTGCTCGATCGTCTCCAGCAGGTCCTGTTGGTACACCTTTCGGTCGGAGATGTCGCGGGTCAGCCCGACGAGCGAGACGACGGTGCCGTCGTCGTCGACGACGGGCTTACACCGGGATTCGACCCACAGCTGGACCGCCTCGGACTTGTTGACCCGGTACTCGACGAGCTGTGGCTCGCCCTCGGAGGCGCGCTGCATCGCCTGTTCGACGCGCGCCCTGTCGCCGTCGTGGATGCGTTCGAGGAACGACGTGGGGTCGGCGCGCAGCTCCGAGGTCGGCTGTCCGAACAGCGGTTCGTGCCGGTCGTTGATGAA
This sequence comes from Halobellus sp. EA9, assembly GCF_051195055.1. Taxonomy (NCBI): domain Archaea; kingdom Methanobacteriati; phylum Methanobacteriota; class Halobacteria; order Halobacteriales; family Haloferacaceae; genus Halobellus; species Halobellus sp. EA9. Next base: position 107,569 of record NZ_JBNTJW010000004.1, read on the forward strand.
CCGCAACTCCGACCAGTCCGGCGTGAACACCCACAGCGCCTGGTCGGTGACCGAGACGATCTCGCGCAACTGCTCGTTCGTCCGCTCGATCTCCCGTCGGCTCCGCCGGTGTTCGACGTACGTGACGATCTTCTGGACGAGCAGCGGCGCCTGATTCTCGATCGCCTCGCGGATCACGTAGTCGGTGACGCCCGCCTCGATGGCGCGACTCGCGACCGTCTCGTCGCCGGTGTTCGTAAACAGCAGGAACGGGACGTCGGCGTCGACCGCTCGGACCCGCCTGAGAAACTCGACGCCGGTCTGGCCCGGCATGTGGTGATCGCAGAGGATGCAGTCGATGTCGGCGTCGGCGTCGCTCCGGGCGTCGGCGAAGACCTCCCACCCGCGATCGGGGCTCGCGGCCGTCTGGACGCGCAGGCGATCGCTCTCGTCGGTCAGCTGCGTGCGCAGGAGCTCCAACTGCGGCTCGTCGTCGTTGACGTAGAGAACCTCGATATCCGGTTCGCTGGTCATTGCCGGAAACACCCCCCGATCCGGGATAATACTTCACGTCCGAGCTTCAATTCGGAGAATCACGCGCCGATCCCGCCGGATCGCAGCCTCGAATCACATAAAGTCCGCGATGCCGGACTGTTTGTTCTTGTCGTTCTCGAAGACGGATTCGAGGGAGCGCTCCAGGACTTCGAGCCGCTGTTTCGTGTACTCGCGACAGCCGAACTCCTCGGCGACGTGGATGGCGGTGTCCATGTACTTGTTGACGGACCCGCGGTGGACCGTCAGATTCACCCGGCCGCCGCACTCCCGGCACTCGCCGGTGAGCGGCATTCGCCGGTACTTCTCGCCGCAGTCGAGACACCGGGTCTCCTGGCGGGAGAAGGCGCGGAGGTTCCCGATCAGGTCGGGGAGGAAGTGGTACTCGATGACGCGCTTTGCGACGTCGGTCTCGTCGACGGCCCGCAGTTTGCGCGAGAGTTCGAGCTGGGCGTCCATCTTGTCCATCATCGACCCGAGCGTCTTGTACGCCGAGAGGTCCGGCCCGAGGGCGATGTCGGAGGTGTCGTGGGTGTGGTCGAAGCCGCGGTACTCGTCGTCGGTGCCGAGGGTGTCCTCGCCGAGTTTGATGGCGTCCTCGACGGCGCCGGGGTCGGCCATCTCGCGGGTGGCCTCGTAGAATTCGAGGGGATACTGCCGGACGATGTCCATGTTGTGCGCCTCGTCGTCGATCTCGCTGGGGTCGATCCGCGAGGACATCACCAGGGGCGCGTCCATCTGACCGCCGCGCTTGTCGGGGAGGTAGGACTTCGAGAAGTTCAGGAGACCGTCCATCAGCAGCATCACGCAATCTTCGTCTCCGTCGCAGTTCCGACGCTTGGCGGCGTGAAAGTACGGATGCGCGTAGCCGACGGCCGCGGAGGTGAAGCCGACGACGCGGCCGACGACGGCAGCAGAAGTGTGCGGCGCCATCCCGAAGACGAGCTCGCCGACGAGGTCCTCGCGCTCGTCGACCTCGTAGAACGGCGGCAGATCGTAGAAGTCTTCGAGGAGGTCGTCGACGAAGTCGGCGGTCTTGAGCATATGCTCGGCCGCGCCGTCCGAGAGGACGATGTCCTGGACCTTCAGTTCGACCAGCTGGTCGTCGAACTCCAGGGGTTCGCCGTCGATGTCGGTCTCGTAGCCGAGCTCGCGGAAGTCCTCGGCCGTGACGTCCAGTTCCGAGGGCCGGACCGCCGTGACCGGCAGGTCCGTCATATCGTAGCGGACCGTCCCGTCCTTGAACGAGGTGACGCCGTTCTTCGCCCGGAGGACGCCCTTGGCCATCGGCTCGGGCGTCTTGTCCGCCGAGGTGAGCCCCTGGACGCCCTTCAGGATGTCGTAGGCGGACTCGCGCTCGCCCACCTGTTCAAGCGCGTCGCGGTACTCCTCGCCGACGTCGACCGAGAACCACTCGGCGCTCGTGACCTCCCGCTCGCACCCGTCGCAGTAGACGCGGCCGGACTCGTCGGGCTCGACGACGCGGCCGCACTCCTCGCACTCGTAGTGGGGCTCGGTGTGGGCGTCGCACTCCGGACAGCGGGTCCGGAAGGTGTGGGCGTCGCACTCCGGGCAGAGCCGATCGCCCACGCGGACGTCGACGACGCCGCGGCGCCCCTGGTCGTCCCTGAACCGCGCGGCCTCGCCGACGTCGCGCTGGCTGCCGCCGGCGTCGCCGATCGGAAAGAGCGTGTGGACCGCCGGCGAGAGGTCGCGGGACTCGGACTTCTCGGGCCGGCCCATCCGGTTGCCGATGCGGGTCGGCGCGCGCTCCCGGACCTCGAACGGCGCGACCTCGTTGACGGCTTCGAGCGCGCTCTCGCCGTCGTCCCACTCGCGAGCGCGCGCGGAGAGGTCCTCGGGCGTCCAGTCGCGGTCGAGCGTTCCCCCCTCGACGTCGAAGCCGAGCGAGCGGACCAAGAGTCGCCACTCCGGCACCGCGACCGTCTCCTCGCGTCGGGTGTGTTCGACGAGCAGGTGCTCCAGGGCGCTCGCGACCCGCTCGGAGAACGGGAGGACGAGCGCGTCGGCGTCGACGTCGCCGCGCTGTTCGCCCTCGGCGCCGGCGCGGTCGGCCTCGGAGCCGTCGCCGGGCGCGCGATCGACGACGCCGCCGTCGGCCTCGGCGGCGACGACCCGGCCGGCGTCGACCGCGTCCGCGAGCGCCGCGAAGTCGTCGACCGAGACGTCGTGCCAGAGGTAGGTGTAGTCCGGGTGGAGCGGGCAGTCGTAGTCGGTCGCCCACGCGACCGCCTCCGCGGGCGTCGGGTGTTCCAGGTCGACGCCGGGGTCGTCCGCGAGCGCCTGGACCGGGGCGCCGGCGTCATCGAACTCCTGGACCCACCACTCGTAGACGTAGGAGGCGGGCGCGAGCGGGTGATTGTTCTCGACGAACTCGCCGTAGTTGACCAGGTACTCGCCGAGGTCGATGATCTTCTCGACGCCGTTTCTGATTTCCAGCGCCTCCGCGGGGTCGTCGATCTGCCGGACGTCGCCGTTCGCCAGTCTGACGGTCGGCCCCTCGATGGAGTCGACGGGGATGACGCCCGCGGCCTTGCCCGGCCGCTCGGTCTTGATCTGCGTGCCGGTCGCGAGGAAGTCGTCGACGAGGTGCATCGTCGCCGGGTGGACGCCCGCGGTCGCGAAGCCGTGGTTGCGGGCGCGGCCGTAGCGGAGGCGGAAGCCGCCCGCGGCGCTCGGGTGCCCGAAGACCGGGCGGCCGGCGATCAGGTCCCGGAGGTACTTCTCGGAGGGGTCGAGCCGCGGCGGGCCCGCGGGGCGGTCGTCCTCCGAGTCGGGGGCGTCGCCGTCGCCCGACGGTCCCTCCTCGGCCTCGTCGCCGTCGCCGTCGCCGTCGCTCTCTGCCGAGTCGTCGGCCTCCTCATCTCCGCCTCCGTCTTTCGCGTCGGCGCCGGCGCCGCCGTCCTTCCCGATCGTCCCGTCGATGAGGTCCTGGAGCCACGGCCAGTCGACCTCGTCGAGGCCGCGGGTGTACCGCTGGATCTTCGGGGCCTTCAGCGCGATCCCCTCCGCGAGGACGAGACACATCCCCCCGCGCGGGGAGTTGGTGTCGACGCGTTCGAGGTCCCGGAAGCCCGAGACCTCCTCGTCGCCGGTGGCCTCGCCGTCCAGCATGATCGGCATGTGCTCGGCGATGAACTTCGTCTCCTTGTCCTTCGGCGAGTACTGGAGCCCCGTCTCCTTGTCGTAGAGGCCCACCTCCTCGGCGTAGCGCTCGATCTCCGCCGAGCGGGCCTTGTACTCGTCGATGTCCAGAAGCGAGCGGGCGTAGTCGGCAACGAGGACGGAGAGCGCCTGGGCCGTCCCGCCCGCCGAGCGGATCGGCCCGGCGTAGTAGACGTTGACGAACTCCGTGCCGTCGTCGTTCTCTAGGATCTCGACGCGGTCGATCCCCTCGATGGGCGCGGCGACGACGCCCTCGGTGAGGAGCGCGACGGCGGTGCGGACCGCGCCCTCGACCTTGCCGGCCCGGCCCTCGTAGTCGCCGACGGTGCCTTCGACGAAGTCGGTGACCAGTTCGAGGGCGGCCTCCTCGCGGGACATCTGGCCTTCGAGCTCGCGAACGCGCTCGGCGACGCCGTCGATCCCGAGGATGTTCTCCACGCGGTCGGCCATATCCTTCGCGACCGGGATCTCGACCCCGGGCTCGGGGTCGCGGCCCTGCGCCTTCGCGCGCTCGGCGCGGTCGAACGCCTCGTCGAGGCGGGATTCGATCCGCTCGAAGTACCGCTCGTCCTCGGGCCGCATTACAGCCAGAGGTCCAGATCGGTCGGCCCGTGGTGCTCGCGGACGAGCGGTTCGTCGAAGGCGCGGAGGTGGACCTCGCCGGCGAACACCGTCGCGGCGTTGAGGTGGCCGGCGAGCGCCTGGCCGCTCTCGCGGGAGAGCACGGCGTGGGTGTGCGCGAAGGTCTCGCCGTCGAGGTCGGCGACGTTGCCGACGCAGGCCGCGACTTCCAGGGGCTCGTCGAAGGTCACAGACCGGTACTCCTTGTCGTCCTGGTCGTAGAACCACACCTCGGCGTCCTGGACGGCGCCCATCGCCTGGAACCACGCGGCGTCGATGTCTTCGAGGTCGGCGAACTCCTCGATCTCCGTCCGCCAGTCGGCCCCCGTTTCGAGTCGCAGGAGGAACTCCCGGGTCGACTCGACTTCGCGATACTGCATACCCGTTCCGTGGAGAGACGCGGACAAAAATCTACGTGTCTGCGCGTCGCGAGGGGTCCGCGACCCCGGCTCGGACCCGAAAGCGTACGTCGGTGCCGGTCCGAACGCGAACGATGAGCGACGCCGGAGAGGATGACGATGACGACGCCGGTCTCGTCGACCGGGCGAAATCGGCCGGGCTCGAAGTCGCCGGCGTCGTCGTCGACGCGGTGCTCGATGCGCTGTGAGCGGCGCTGCCGCTGGCGGGAAATGCGGCGACAAAAAATCAGTTCAGGGGCGAGGGGACCGTCCGATCAGGCCCACTCGTCGAGCGACGGCGCCTCCGATACTCGCATCGAGAGCCACGCATCGTCGCGGGAGATGTCCGCGATAATGAACTCCGACTGAGCGGGGGTGGAGTCCACCGAGGCCATCACCTCGGCGCGCGACGCGTCGGACACGGCCGTCGCATTCGGCGTCATGTTTGTGAATGTGTCTCAGTCATACATAAACCCGTCGAATTGACTGTGCGAGTATCACACGAATATGTATATTTCGTCGCGAGTAACGATACAGATGAGCGGTAATCCATCGTACTTACCCACGAATGATTTGCTTTGCGCGGACAAATTCGTCGTTCTGATATGGAATAGTCCGTGAGATACTATGTCGTGGCAATTGCTCCCAGACGCGGGACGGGTCGCGGGTCGGGCGGCCGGCGGCGAGAGCGGCGCGACACGAGACCGCTTCGGGCCGGGCGGACGCGCCGCGAAACGGGGGCGACGGGCCGGCACGCGGAGCGAACGGGGCTTCAAAGAGTACAAGAGGTGTGGCGCAGTAAGGCGCCGTATGAACGTTGCCGACGCGATGACTCCCCGCGAGGACGTGGTGGTCGTAGAACTCCCGGGGACTCGCGACGACGTGCTGGAGTATCTCCAGGAGCGCGGCTTCTCTTCGGTCCCGGTCGTCAAGCGGACCGACGAGGGCGAGGAGTACAGAGGGCTCGTCTCCCGCGAGGAACTGATCGAACGCCCCGACGAGGACCAGCTCGCGGTCCTGATGCGGGACGTCCCGACCGTCACGGCCGACGCGAGCGTCGTCGAGGCGGCGCGCCTGATGTTCGACAGCGGGACGCGGCGCGTCCCCGTCGTCGACGGCGTCCTGGAGGGCATCATCACCGTCACCGACGTCGTCCGCGCGATCGCGCGCGGCGAGGTCGACCTGGACGTCACCGCCGGCGAGATCGCCACCCGCGACGTCAACACGACCTACACGGAGACGCCGCTGCCGGTCGCCGAGCGCGAACTCTACTACGCAAACGTCCCCTACGCGGTCTGTCTCGACGACGAGGGATCGATGGCCGGGATCCTCACCGAGGTCGACATCATCGAGGTCGCCCGCGTCGTCGAGGGCGAAGACGACACCGGCGACTCCGTGGCCGGCCAGGACGACGAGTGGATGTGGGAGGGGATCAAGGCCGTCGGCAACCGCTACATCCCGACCCGGAACGTCGAGATCCCGGCCGAGCCCGTCTCGACGTTTATGTCCGGCGACCTCGTGACCGTCCCGAAGAGCAAGCCCGCCGTCGAGGTGGCCCAGGCGATGATCACAGAAGACATCGAGCAGATCCCGCTCGTGACGGGCGACCAGCTCGTCGGCATCGTCCGCGACATCGACCTGCTGGAGGCGCTGGAATGAGTCAGGAGGAAACCGAGGGCGAACGGCTCGCGGAGCTGGCCAAGCGCCGCGGGTACTTCTTCGGCGCGAGCGGCGCCTACGGCGGCGCGGCGGGCTTCTACACGTTCGGGCCGCAGGGCGCGTCGCTGAAGTCGAACGTCGAGGACGCCTGGCGCGAGCGCTTCACCGTCCAGGAGGGCAACTTCGAGGTCGAGGCGCCGACGATTATGCCCGAGCCCGTCTTCGAGGCCTCGGGCCACCTCGACGGCTTCGACGATATGCTCGTGGAGTGTCCCCAGTGCGGCGAGTCCCACCGCGCGGACCACCTCATCGAGGACGAGACGAGCATCGAGGAGGCCGAGACGCTGCCCATCCCCGAGGTCGAAGACCTGATCGAAGAACACGAGATCCAGTGTCCCGCCTGCGGCGCGCACCTCTCGGGCGAGCCGGTCGACGACTTCAATCTGATGTTCGAGACGAACATCGGCCCCGGGTCGTCGACGCCGGGGTACCTCCGGCCCGAGACCGCACAGGGTATCTTCGTGGAATTCCCGCGGATCAAGGAGTACGCGCGCAACAGCCTCCCGTTCGGCGTGACCCAGATCGGGCGGGCCTACCGGAACGAGATCTCGCCGCGGAAGAGCATCGTCCGCACCCGGGAGTTCACCCAGGCGGAGCTGGAGCAGTTCGTCGACCCCGAGCGCGACGAGCCCGATCTGGAGTCGGTGAGAGACGTCGAGGTGACGCTCTACCCCGCGACCGAGCAGGAGCGTGACGGCGGCGGCTACGTCGAGACGACGGTCGGCGCGGCGGTCGAGGAGGGCATCGTCGGCGACGCCTGGGTCGGCTACTTCCTCGGCGTCGCCCAGGAGTGGTACGAGCGGATCGGCGTGGACGTGGACCGCTTCCGCTTCCGCCAGCACCTCCCCGGCGAGCGCGCCCACTACGCCGCGGACTGCTGGGACGCCGAGAGCGAGGTCGACGGCGACTGGATCGAGATCGCCGGCTTCGCCTACCGGGGCGACTACGACCTCTCGAAGCACGACGAGTACGGCGACGACGAGTTCACGATCTTCCGGCAGTTCGACGAGCCAAAGGAGGTCGAAGAGGCCGTCGTCGAGCCCGACATGAGCGTCCTCGGCCCCGAGTTCGGCGGCGCCGCCGGCGACGTGAAGGCGGCGCTCGAAGACCTCGCCGAGCGCGATCCCTCGGCGTTCGAGGGCGACGTCGTCGAGGTCGAGATCGACGGCGAGACCCACGAGGTCGACGCCGACGTGGCGAACTTCCGCATCGAAGAACGGACCGTCTCCGGCGAGCACATCACGCCGCACGTGATCGAGCCGTCGTTCGGCGTCGACCGGACGGTGTACACCCTGCTCGCGCACGCCTACGAGCGCGACGAGGTCGACGGCGAGGCGCGGAGCTTCCTCTCGCTCTCGCCGGAGGTCGCGCCGACCGACGTCGGCGTCTTCCCGCTCGTCTCGAACGTCGAGCGGCTCGTCGAGCGCGCCGAGGGGATCGTCGACGACCTTCGAACCGCGGGCTTCAGCGTCGTCTACGACGACTCCGGCAGCATCGGCCGCCGCTACCGCCGCCAGGACGAGGTCGGCACGCCGTTCTGCGTCACCGTCGACCGCGACGGGCTCGAAGGCGACGGCCCCGACACCGTCACGATCCGCGAGCGCGACACCGCGCGGCAGGTCCGCGTCCCCGTTTCGGACCTCGTCGACGAACTGCGGGCGGTCGAGAGCGGCGACCGGCCGTTCGACGACCTGGTCGACGCCTACGAGCTCGTCGCGCCGGGCGCCGACGGGTAACGATGGCGCTCGCCCGCGTCTCGACGGCCGAGCTGCAGCGGCGACTCGTCCACGCGAGCGGGACGGGACTCGTGCTGCTGTACGTCTTCGGCGTCGTGACGTGGGCGCAGTTCGGCCGCCTGATGCTCTTTGCCGCCGCGGTCGCGGCCGTCCTGGAGACGCTTCGCCTTTTCATCGGCCTCGACTGGGCGATCTACGACCGGCTCACCCGCCCGTACGAGGAGACGAACGTCGCGGGCTACGCGCTGTATATGTTCAGCATCACCGCCGTCGCGCTCGTCTTCGCGCCGCACCTGGCCGTGCCGGCGGCGCTGATGCTGACGATCGGCGACCCGATCTCGGGGCTGCTCGGCACGACGCGCGAGGCCGACGAAGCGAAGGGCGTCGAGACGCTCGGCGCGATGTTCCTGGTCTGTCTCCTCGTGTCGGCGCCGTTCCTCGTCCCCGTCGCGGGCGCCGTCGCCGGCGGCGCGGCGTCGGTCGCGGCCGCGCTCGCTGCCACCCTCGCGGACGGCTTCAAGCCCGTCATCGCGGGCTACGTGATCGACGACAATCTGTCGATCCCGCCGGTCGCGGCCGTCGCGGGCGGGGTCGTGCTGGCGGTCGCCGGCGCGGCGCCCGTCGTCGGGTGACGACCGAATCTGCGGCGCCGCTCACAGGGCGATTTTTGTACCGCAGGGCCGAACCGGGGAGCGTGACCGTCTACGAGAGCGACCTCCCGGGCGTCGGAAAGAAACACGAGATCGACCTGCCGGACGGCTCACAGCTCGTCGTCGTGACCCACAACGAGGGGCGGCGCGAAGTGTTCCGGCGGCCGGCCCCCGACGCCGACTCCGAGAAGCTCTTCGAGCTCCCCGACGACCTGGCGCGCCAGGTGGGCACGATCCTCGAAGGCGCGTACTTCCAGCCCGTGGAGTCCCAGCGCGTCGAGACGCTGCTCGGCGGCGACACGCTCTTGGAGTGGGTCGAAATCGACGCCGACTCGCCGGTCGCGGGCCGGACCCTCGGCGAGGCCGACCTCCGACGGGAGACGGGCGCGTCGGTCGTGGCCATCGAGCGCGGCGACGCGGTGATGCCGTCTCCCGGCAGCGACACCACGATCGAGGCGGGCGACACCCTGGTCGTCGTCGGGAGCCGCGAGGCCTACGAGGCGTTCGAGTCGCAGGTGACAGACGGCGCCGAGAGCGACGACGGCTCGGACGGCCGATAATGGCCGCTGGACTCCTCGAACTCGGCGAACTGTTCGTCGTCCTCGCGGTCGCCGGCGCCGTCGCGCTCCGCGTCGGACTCTCCGTCATTCCGCTCTACGTCGTCGGCGGGATGGCCGCCGGCCCGTTCGTCGCCGGCCGCCTCGGCGTGCCGTACGTGCCGGACGGCGAACTGCTGACCGTCCTGGCGGAGGTCGGGATCGTGCTCCTCCTCTTCTTTCTGGGACTGGAGTTCAGCCTCGATCGGCTTCTGGCGTCGCGCTCTGCGATCACCCGCGCGGGCGTGATCGACGTCGCGATCAATCTGCCGCTCGGGATCGCGCTGGGGCTCGCGCTCGGGTGGTCGGTCGTGGAGGCGCTGCTCCTCGGCGGCATCGTCTACATCTCCTCGTCGGCGATCGTCACGAAGACGCTCATCGACCTCGGGTGGATCGCCGACGAGGAGGCCGAGCCGATCCTCGGCACGCTGGTCTTCGAGGACCTCTTCATCGCGGTCTACCTCGCGGTCGTCACCTCGCTCGTCCTCGGTGGTGGCGGGGGCGCCGGCGGCCTGGGCGGCGTCGCCCGCTCGCTGGCGATCGCCTTCGGCTTCCTGGGGCTGCTGCTCGTCGCCGTCCAGTACGGGACGGCGTTCTTCGCCCGCGTGCTCGACGTCCCCGAGACGGAGGCGTTCGTGCTCCGGACGCTCGCGGTCGTCGTCCCCGTCGCCGGCGTCGCGCTGGCGCTGGGCGTGAGCGAGGCCGTCGCGGCCTTCTTCGTCGGGATGGGCTTCTCGACGAGCGGCCACCGCGAGCGGATCGAACAGCTCCTCACGCCCGTCCGCGACGTCTTCGCGGCGGTCTTCTTCTTCTGGATCGGCGTCGGCACCGACCCGCTGACCCTCGCGGCGGTCGCCGTCCCGCTCGTCGCGGCGGTCGCCCTGACGACGCCCGCGAAGGTCCTCTCGGGGTACCTCGGCGGGCAGGCGTACGGGCTCTCCGAGCGGCGCTCGCTCCGGGTCGGCGTCGGGCTGGTCCCCCGCGGGGAGTTCTCGCTCGTCATCGCCGCCCTGGCCGCGAGCGGATCGACGCCGGTCCTACAGGAGACGATCCCCGCGCTCGCGGTGGGCTACGTGCTCGTGATGAGCGGGCTCGGGACGGTCCTGATGCAGCGCTCGGACGTCGTCGAGACGATCGTCGGCCGGATCCGGCCGGTCGACGGGGCCTCGCGATGAGCGATAGATCCGCCGTCGGCGTCGACGCCTGCCCCGCCGGCTGGGTCGCGAGCGTCCGCGGCGCCAACGGCCTCCGCGTCGAGACGCACGAGTCGTTCGCGTCGGTCGCCGGGGCCTACCCCGAGGGGCGAATCCTCGTCGACATCCCGATCGGACTGCCGGCGGGGAGCCGACGCCGTTGCGACGAGGTCGCAAGCGACCTGCTGGGCTGTCGCGGCATCTCCGTCTTCTACCCGCCGAGCGAGCGCGCGGTCGAGCGCGACGACTACGACGCCGCCAGCGACGCCCACCGCGCGGACGTGGGCCACGGGCTCTCCCGGCAGGCGTTTCACATCCGGGAGGAGATCCGGGAGGTCGCCGAGGTCGCGGGCGACGACTACGACGGGCGGATCCGGGAGGCCCACCCGGAGCTCTGTTTCGCCGGGCTGAACGGGCAGCCGATCGCCTACGCGAAGTCCGGCGAGCGGGGCCGTCGGCTCCGACGCGCGCTCCTGAGCGACGCGGTCGAGGGCGCGGAAGCGGCGTACGCGGACGCGCTGGAGCGACACCCGCGGAGCGCGGTCGGCCGCGACGACGTCCTCGACGCGATGGTGCTCGCGGTCGCCGCCGCGGCGCCGTCGCTCGCGACCGCGCCGCCGGACCCCGACGGCGACGAGCCGCGGATCTACTACCTCGGGTTCGCGGTCCGGGGGCCGTGAACGCCCGCGTCGGCGCCGACGCGTCCCGAAAACGTTTAGTGCGACGGCTGAACTGTATACCGACGATGACAGGGCGCTCTCGGACGCTCGCTCGCGTTCTCCGGAGAGCCGCCGCTACGGCCGTCTCGGCGCCCCACGCGCCGATTTCTGCCGACGTCGACGCCGGCGCGCGACGCCGACGACGACGGGCCGCCTAGGCCCACCACTCCTCTCCTTTCCACGTCCCGTCGATCCGACCCGGAAGCGACAAGCGTCTCTTCGGCCCGGTTACAGGCATTGCTGCGATTTAATTTTTTAATCCTAAACCGTGTAATTTATACACGAGAGCGACTGATTCGGAGGTATAATGACAAGCGTGGCACTCGCGTTCTCCGGCGGGCTCGACACCACGGTGTGCGTGTCGCTCCTGCAGGAGGAGTACGGCTACGACGAGGTCGTCGGCGTCACGGTCGACGTCGGCCAGCCCGAATCGGAGTTCGAGGAGGCACAGGAGACGGCGGACGCCCACGGCCTGGACCTGCACGTCGTCGACGCGAAAGAGGAGTTCGCCGAGCTCTGCTTCGACTCGGTGCGCGCGAACGCGACCTACCAGGGCTATCCGCTCGGGACGGCGCTGGCTCGGCCGGTCATCGCGAACGCCATCCTCGAAGTCGCCGAGGCGGAGGGCTGTGACGCGCTCGCGCACGGCTGCACCGGCAAGGGCAACGACCAGCTCCGCTTCGAGGTCGTCTGGCGCGCCTCCGACCTCGACGTCGTCGCGCCCGTCCGCGAGATGGAACTCACCCGCGAGTGGGAACAGGAGTACGCCGAAGAGCACGACCTCCCCGTCCAGTCCGGCAACTCCGGCGTCTGGTCGATCGACACCAACCTCTGGAGCCGCTCGGTCGAGGGCGGCCAGTTGGAAGACCCCAGCTACGTGCCGCCGGAGGACATCTACGAGTGGACCCAGGACCCCGCGACGAACACCGAAACTGAATTAGTGGAGATCGAGTTCGAGGACGGCTACCCCGTCGCGCTCGACGGCGAGGAGCTCTCGCCCGTCGAACTCATCGAGCAGCTGAACGAGCAGGCCGGCAAGCACGGCGTCGGCCGCACGGATATGATGGAAGACCGGATGCTCGGGCTGAAGGTCCGCGAGAACTACGAGCACCCGGCGGCGACGACGCTTCTCACCGCCCACGAGGCCCTAGAGCAACTGGTGCTCACGAAGGACGAGCGCGACTTCAAGCGCTCCATCGACGACGAGTGGGCCCAGAAGGGCTACGAGGGCCTCGTCGAGCACCCGCTCGTCGGCGCGCTGGAGGGCTTCATCGACGAGACCCAGTCGCGCGTCACCGGCACCGTGACCGTGAAGTTCGAGGGCGGCCAGGCCCGCGCGGTCGGCCGCGAGTCCGACTACGCGGTCTACTCCGAGGACGCCGCCTCGTTCAACACCTCCGGGGTCGGCGACATCACCCAGCAGGACGCCACGGGCGTCGCGAAGTACCACGGCTTCCAGTCGCGCCTCGCCAACGCCGCGACCGAGGCCGCGGAAGGCGACGACGAAGGCGACTGGGAGTAAGCGACGATGACCGAGGGCGAGGGACCGGACGACGCGAGCGTGGTCCGGCGGGACCGCTTCAGCGGCGGCCCCGCCCGCGGATTTCTGTCCAGCCTCGCGGCCGACGAGCGCATCTTCCAGGCCGATCTCGCGGTCGACCGCGCGCACGTGGTGATGCTCGCCGAACAGGGCATCGTCGAATCCGACGTCGCGGGCGAGATCCTCGCCGCGCTGGACGAGGTCGAGGCGGCGGGCCACGGCGCGCTCCCCGACGGCGAGGACGTCCACGAGGCGATCGAGACGGCCGTCGTCGACCGTATCGGCCCGGACGGCGGAAAGATGCACACCGCCCGGAGCCGCAACGACGAGGTCGCCGCCTGCATCCGCTGCCGCCTGCGCGAGGACCTGCTCGACGCGGCCGAGGGCACCGTCGCGCTGCGCGAGGCGCTCGTCGACGTCGCCGAGGAGCACGTCGACACCGTGATGCCGGGCTACACGCACCTCCAGCCGGCCCAGCCCACGACCCTCGCGCACTTCCTCCTCTCCTACGAGTCCGCGGTCGCCCGCGACACGGCGCGGCTGCTCGACGCGTACGACCGGACGAACCGCTCGCCGCTCGGCGCGGCGGCGTTCGCGGGGACGCCGTTCGATATCGACAGGGAGCGGACCGCGGCGCTGCTCGGCTTCGACGGGATCGTCGAGAATTCGATGGACGCCTCCGCGGGGAGGGACTTCCTCGCGGGGGCGACGAGCGCGCTCGCGACCCACGCCGTGACGCTGTCGGGGCTGGCCGAGGACCTGGTGATCTTCGCGAACAAGGGCTTCGTCGACCTCGCGGACGACTACTCCTCGACGTCGTCGATCATGCCGCAGAAGGTCAACCCCGATACCCTCGAACTCGTCCGCGCGGTCGCGGGCGACGCCGTCGGCGACCTGACCGGCCTGCTGACGACGCTGAAGGGGCTGCCGCGGGCGTACAACCGCGATCTCCAGCGCGCGACGCCGCACGCCTGGGAGACCGTCGACGCGGTCTCGGAGGCGACGGCCGTCGCCGCGGGCGCGGTCGCGACCGCCGACTGGCCCGTCGAGACGCTCGCCGCGGAGGCGGGCGCGGGCTTCTCGACGGCGACCGGCGTCGCCGACGCGCTCGCGATGGCGGGCGTGCCGTTCCGCACCGCCCACGAGGTGCTCGCCGAGGCGGCCGAGCGCGCCGGCGGCGAGACGCCCGACGTCGCAACACTTGACGAGGTCGCAGCCGACGTACTCGGCGACTCCCTCTTCGAGTACGTGGACCGGGCGGACGTCGAGGCCGTGCTCGATCCCGGCAAGAGCGTGGCGAGCCGGGACTCCGTCGGCGGCCCCGCCCCCGAGGTGGTGGCCCGCCAGCTCGACGCCGCCGAGGAGCGCCGCGACGCGGACTCGGCCGCGATCGCCGAGCGCCGCGACGCGCTCGACGAAGCGGCAGCGACGCTGGAGGCGGAGGTGGCCGGCTATGTCTGACGCGCGACCCGAGCCGCGCGCCGACGGCCGCGCGTCGCGGGGGCCGCCGGACCCGCCGCGCGGGCGTCGATCGCGACGGTCCCCCTCCCGGGGACGATAACATATGAAATCAGACATAGATTTCACACGGGCGGACTGATCGACTGTTTCACGCCGTTAGTAGTATCGCCGTTCAGGTAATTTATCCGATAACTTCGATGGGTTTAAGTCGCTTCCACGCCGACCGACGGGTATGGCAGAAACCGTCACCGCAGAAGACCCGCTCACCGGAGAAGAGATCGAGATCCCCGCCGACGTCGAGGTCGGCGAGATCGTCGACAGCCCGGCGACCGGCGCCGAACTGGAAGTCGTCTCCGTCGACCCGATCACGCTCGAAGAAGCCCCGGAACTCGAAGAGGACTGGGGCGAGTGAGATGAAGGTTGGGCTGCTCTACTCCCGGATCCGGAAAGACGAGAAGCTCCTCCTGGGGGAGCTCCGCGACCGCGACCACGAGATCGAGAAGATCGACGTCCGGAAGGAGCAGTTCAACATCTCGGAAGCGCCCGACGTCTTCGCGGACGTGGACGTCGTCGTCGACCGCTGTCTGGCGACGAGCCGGAGCGTCTACATCACGCAGTTCCTCGACGCCTACGACGTGCCCGTCATCAACTCGGCCGAGACCGCCGACGTCTGCGCCGACAAGGTGAAAAACAGCTTGGCGCTGGAGGCCGCCGGCGTCCCGACGCCGAACACGGAGGTCGCGTTCACGACCGACAGCGCCCTGGAGACGATCGAGGAGTTCGGCTACCCCTGCGTGATCAAGCCCGTCGTGGGCTCGTGGGGGCGGCTGATGGCGAAGGTCGAGTCCCGCTCGGCCGCCGAGGCCGTCCTCGAACACAAGGCGACGCTGGGCCACTACCAGCACAAGGTGTTCTACGTCCAGGAGTTCGTCGAGAAGCCCGGCCGCGACATCCGCGTCGTGGCCGTCGACGGCGAGCCGGTCGCCGCGATGACGCGCTCGTCGGACCACTGGCTCACCAACGCCGCCAAGGGCGGCGAGGTCGCGGCCTTCGAGGTCGACGACCGGGTCCGCGAGCTCGTCGCCGACGCGTCCGACGCCGTCGGCGGCGGGCTCTTGGGAGTGGACCTGATGGAGACAGGCGAGGATTACACCGTCCACGAGGTCAATCACACAGTGGAGTTCAAGGCGCTCAACGACGCCGTCGACGTCGACGTCCCCGCCGAAGTGGTCGACTGGATCGAAAACAAGGTGGCGACGGAGACCGAGGCGAGCGTATGAGCGAGCACTACACCGCCGCCGTCGTCGGCGGCTCGGGCTTCACCGGCGGCGAGCTCCTGCGGCTCCTCTATCAGCACCCCGACTTCGACGTCGTCCAGGCGACGAGCAGATCGAAGGAGCGCAAGACCGTGGGCCACGTCCACCCGAACCTCCGGGAGATGGACCTCCGTTTCACCTCTCCCGAGGACCTCGAATCCGTGGACGCCCTGTTCGCGGCGACGCCCCACGGCGTCTCGATGGAGCACATCGACCGGTTTCAGGAGGCCGCGGACACCGTCGTCGACCTCTCGGCGGACTTCCGCCTGAGTACGGAAGAACAGTACGACGAGTGGTACGACGGCCACGTCTGTCCCGAGTACCTGGAGGAGGCCGAGTACGCGCTGCCCGAGATCAATAGAGAAAATCTCCCCGGCGCGAGCCTGATCGCCTCCGGCGGCTGCAACGCCACCGCGACGATCCTGGGGCTGAAGCCGCTGTTCGACGCCGGGATCTTGGAGGGCGACGAGCAGGCCGTCGTCGACGTGAAGGTCGGCTCCTCGGAGGGCGGCGCCGGCGGCGGCGACGCCTCCAGCCACCCCGAGCGCTCGGGCATCGTCCGCCCGTACGCGCCGACGGGCCACCGCCACGAGGCCGAGATCGAGGAGTTTCTTGGATTATCGGTCTCGTTCACCGTCCACGCGGTCGACATGACCCGCGGCGCGAGCGCGACCTGCCACCTCTTTCCCGATCAGCCGGTCTCGAAGGGCGACCTCTGGAGCGCCTACCGCGACGCCTACGCCGACGAGCCGTTCATGCGGACCGTCGCCGGCGGAGGCGGCGTCTACCGCTACCCCGAGCCGAAGGCGGTCGCCGGGACCAACTTTGGAGAGGTCGGCTTCGAGGTCGACCCCGGCAATCGGAGACTGGTCGTCTTCTCGGCGATCGACAACATGATGAAGGGCTCGGCGGGGCAGGCCGTCCAGGCCGCGAACGTCGCGCTCGGCCTCGACGAGACCGCGGGACTGGAGTTCGCCGGCCTCCACCCCGTCGGCGCGCCCTGACCGCACGCGACTCCACCTCACGATGATGTACGATACTACACCACACGACGCACGCGCCGCGCGCCAGACGCCCGACGACGACGCGGACCCGCGAGTCCGAGCCGACGGGGGCGAGCGCGGCGACGGGAAGCCGCCGGTCGTCGTGAAGGTGGGCGGCGCCCGCGCGGTCGACCCCGCGGGCGCAGTCGAGGACGTCGCGGACCTCGTCGCCGAGGGACGGGAGGTCGTCGTCGTCCACGGCGGCTCGACCGCCGTCGACGACACGCTCGAAGAGCTCGGCGAGGAGCCGACCTACGTCGAGACGCCCGGCGGCGTCGTCGGGCGCTTCACCGACGAGCGCACGATGGAGGTGTTCACGATGGTGATGCCCGGCAAGCTGAACACCGACCTCACCGTCACCCTGCGGAACGCGGGCGTCGACGCCGTCGGTCTCTCGGGCGTCGACGGCGGCTTGCTTTCGGGCCCGCGGAAGTCCGCGGTGCGCGTGATCGAGGACGGCAAGAAGAAGATCAAGCGCGGCGACCACTCGGGGAAGATCACCGACGTGAACGCCGACCTGCTCGAACTCTTGTTGAATCAGGGCCACACGCCGGTCGTCACCGTGCCGATGCTGGCCGACGACGGCGTCGCGGTCAACGCCGACGCCGACCGGGCCGCCGCGGCCGTCGCGGGCGCGCTCGGGGCCGAACTGGTCGTCCTCACCGACGTCGCCGGCGTCTACCGCGACCCCGACGACGAATCGACGCTGATCGGGTCGGTCGCGACCCCGGCGGAATTCGACGCGCTAAAGGACGCTGCGGAAGGGTTTATGACCAAGAAAGTGATGGCAGCCAAAGAGGCGCTCGACGGCGGGGCGACGACCGTGATCGTCGCGGACGCGAACGCCGACGATCCGATCCTGGCCGCACTCGGCGGGAGCGGCACCCACATCGAGGCGAGCGCGGTCGCAGACGGCGAGGAGGTGGACGGATGAGCGGCGGCTTCGTCTTCTCGGAGAAGCCGATCCAGATCGAGTCCGGCGAGGGCGCGTACCTCTACAGCCCCGACGGCACCGAGTACCTCGACTTCGGCGCCTCCTACGCCGTCGCCGCGCTCGGCCACGCCCACCCCGCGGTGACAGAGGCCGTCCGGGCACAGGCCGAGAAGCTGACCTACGTGCAGGCCTCCTACCCGGTCGAGGCGCGGACCGACCTCTACGAGAAACTGGCCGCGCTGGGGCCGGGCGACGCCGACAACGTCTGGCTCTGTAACTCCGGGACCGAGGCCAACGAGGCGGCGATGAAGTTCGCCCGCTCGGCGACGGGGCGCTCGAAGATCGTCGCGACGAAGCGCGGCTTCCACGGCCGGACGCTGGGGTCGCTCGCTTTGACCTGGAAAGACAAGTACAAGGCGCCGTTCGAGCCGCTGGCCGGCGGCGTGGAGTTCGTCCCCTACGGCGACAGCGAGGCCCTCGCCGAGGCGGTCGACGAGGAGACGGCGGCGCTCTTCTTGGAGCCGATCCAGGGCGAGGGCGGGATCCACCCTGCCCCCGCGGAGTATCTCGAACACGCCCGCGAGGTGACCGAGGACGCGGGCGCGGCGCTCGTCTTCGACGAGATCCAGACGGGCGTCGGGCGGACCGGCGACCTCTGGGCCTGCGAGGGCGTCGGCGTCGAGCCCGACATCCTCACCTCCGCGAAGGGGATCGCCAACGGGCTCCCGCTCGGGGCGACCCTCGTGCAGGACTGGATCGCCGAGGAGCCCGGCGACCACGGCTCGACGTTCTCCGGCGGGCCGGTCGTCGCCGCCGCGGCCAACGCGACCCTGGAGACGGTCGTCGACGAGGACGTGCCCGGAAACGCCGCGCGCGTCGGCGAGTACCTCCGGAGCGAGATCGAGGCCGCGGTCGACGAACACGACCTCCCCGTCAGGGAGGTCCGCGGCGTCGGCCTGATGATCGGGATCCAGGTGAAGCGGGGGGCAAACCGCGTGCTGAAGAACCTCGCGCTCTCCGAGCAGGTGCTCGCGCTGCCGGCGGGCCGGACGGTCGTCCGGCTGCTCCCGCCGCTCACGATCGACGAGAGCCACGCCGACCAGTTCGTCGACTCGCTCGTGGAGGTGCTCGGATGAGCCTGGAACTCGATCCCGACGACCTCGACGAGACGGAGGCCGAGCCGGCCGCGGCCGAAGCCGATCCGACGGACGCGGACCCGACCGAGCTCGTCGAGTTCGACCCCGACAGCGTCGACGTCGCGGGCGACGGCGGCACGGCGTTCACCGCGACCGACCACGACGTCTTCGACGTCGAGCCGGGGCTCACCGAGGGGCTGAACGAGGCCCAGACCCTGCTCGCGGATCTGGTCTCGATCCCCTCGCCGTCCGGCCAGGAGGCCGCCGCGGCCGAGCGGCTGAAGGCGTTCTTCGAGGCCCACGACCGCGAGGTGTGGATCGACGAGGTCGGCAACGTGCGCGCGCCCGCCGACGACTCGGTCCTGTTGACCTCGCACGTCGACACCGTGCCGGGCGACGTGCCCGTGCGGATCGAAAACGGCGTGCTCTGGGGTCGCGGGACCGTCGACGCGACCGGGCCGCTGGCGGCGATGGCCGTCGCGGCCGTCGAGACCGGCGTCTCCTTCGTCGGCGTCGTCCAGGAGGAGACCAGTTCCACCGGCGCGTGGCACCTCGTCGAGGACCGCGAGGCGCCCGAGGCGGTGATCAACGGCGAGCCCTCGGGCTGGGACGGCATCACCCTCGGGTACCGCGGCTTCCTCGCGGGCACGTACGTCTCGACGAGCGAACTCGGCCACTCCTCGCGCCCCGAGGACAACGCCATCCAGTCGGCGGTGAACTGGTGGTCCAGCGTCGCGGACTTCTTCGACGAGGACGAGTCCGACGGCGTCTTCGACACGGTGACGACAAAGCCCGTGAGCTTCGACGGCGGCCCGACGGAGGACGGCCTCGCGGTCGAGGCGACCGTCGACGTCCAGTTCCGCGTGCCCCCGAAGTTCACCATCGACGACATCCGGGAGGTCGCCGAGGGCGAATTAGTGCGGGGAAGCGTCCACTGGGAAAAGCCCATCCCGCCCGTGATGACGAGCCCGCGCACCGAGGTCGGCCGCGCGTTCCGCGTCGCGATCCGCGGGGCCGGCGGCGAGCCGAGGCTGCTCAGGAAGACCGGCACGAGCGACATGAACATCTACGCCGGCGCGTGGGACTGCCCGATGGCGACCTACGGCCCGGGCGACTCCGATCTGGACCACGCCCCGAACGAACACCTCGACCTCGCGGAGTACGACAGCTCGATCGACGTCCTCGTGGACGTCTGCGAGCGCCTGCAGGAGTGAGAGAGATGCTCGAAACCGACCACTTCCTCGACATCGACGACCTCGCGACGGACGAACTGCACGCGGTGCTGGACCGCGCCGCGGCGATCAAGGCCGGCGAGGACGACACCGAACTCCCGGACCACACCCTGGGGATGCTCTTCGAGAAGCCCAGCACCCGAACCAGAATCTCCTTCGAGACCGGGATGACGCAGTTGGGCGGCCACGCCATCTTCCTCGGCCCCGACGACATCCAACTGGGCCACGGCGAGCCGCTGTCGGACACCTCGCGGGTGCTCTCGCGGTACGTCGACGCCGTGATGGCGCGGCTGTTCGACCACGAGGACCTCCTGGAGATCGCCGAGTACTCGGACGTCCCCGTCGTCAACGGCCTCACCGACGACGCCCACCCGTGTCAGACGCTCGCGGACCTCCTGACGATCCAGGAGGCCTTCGGCGGCTTCGAGGACGTCCAGGCCGCCTGGGTCGGCGACGGCAACAACGTCGGCCAGTCGTTCGTGATCGGCGCGGCGATGGTCGGCCTGGACCTGACGGTCGCGACGCCCGACGGCTACGGGATGAGCGAGGACGTGCTCGATCAGGCCGAGGCGATCGGTCACCCGCCGACGGCCGTCGACGACCCCGCCGAGGCCGTCGCCGACGCCGACGTGGTCTACACCGACGTGTGGATCTCGATGGGCCAGGAGGACCAGCGCGAGGAGAAGCTCGCCGCGTTCGAGGGCTATCAGGTGAACGAGGAACTGCTCTCGGACTCCGACGCGCAGGTGATGCACTGTCTGCCCGCCCACCGCGGCGAGGAGATCACCCACGACGTCCTCGAATCCGACCGCGCGCTCGTCTGGGACCAGGCCGAGAACCGCCTGCACGCCCAGAAGGGGCTGCTCGTCGAACTGCTGGACGCCTGATCGAGGACGGCAACCGCTTTTATTTACGTGTAGCCGAACCATCGGGTAGCGACGCTCGTATGGTTGGAGACTCGGATTCGGACGCAGATCCGGAAGCTGCGGGGGTGGGGAGTTCGCCGCGGTGGCTGGACACGTGGGTCGA
The DNA here is from genome assembly GCF_051195055.1 of Halobellus sp. EA9. Taxonomy (NCBI): domain Archaea; kingdom Methanobacteriati; phylum Methanobacteriota; class Halobacteria; order Halobacteriales; family Haloferacaceae; genus Halobellus; species Halobellus sp. EA9. Next base: position 128,609 of record NZ_JBNTJW010000004.1, read on the forward strand.
TCGCGTCGCCAGCCACATCGAGGACTTCATCAACGTCGTCGAACTGGCCGCCGCCGCCATCTTCGCGCTGCTCTTCGCCATCGGCGTCGTCGATCTCGCGCTCCAGATCGTGGAGGTCGCCGCGGCGGGCAACATCACCGATCCCCTGGCCGTCATCGACATCATCGACACCGGGCTACTGCTCCTGATCATCGTCGAGGTGTACCAGACGGTGATCGCCTACACCCGGCGGAACGAGACGCGCCGCATCGTCCGGCTGATCATCTACACCGGGATCATCGCGATGGTGCGGAAGGTGATCATCTTCCGGACCGGCGAGTACGCGACAACCCAGGACGCGCTCTTCGCGGCGGCCGCTTACACGCTCGCGCTGATCGGGCTCGGCGTGATCCTCTACATCGAACAGCGGGCGACGGAGTGATAGTGATGACTCTCGTCTCTGACCGCCGACGCCGTCACCGGGGGTGGCCTTCGGCGGTAAACAGTGAGAGCAATCACTATGAGCGTAATCACTGTGGGCCTACCGCCGTCCGAGCCTTTTAATCCGAGGAGGGCGGAGGAGTCACCGTGTCGACGACCGGCGAGTACGAGCGGTTCTTCCCCTACGAGGAGCCGTACCCGAATCAGCGCTCGGCGATGGAAGAGATCGCCGCGGCGCTGGACGACGAGTGCGACGTCCTCCTTGAGGGCGCCCCCGGGACGGGAAAGACCCTCTCGTCGCTCGTGCCCGCGCTCGACTACGCGCGGCGGACCGACAAGACGGTCGTGATCACGACGAACGTCCACCAGCAGATGCGGCAGTTCGTCGAGGACGCCCGCGCGATCACCCGCGAGGAGCCCCTCCGCGCCGTGGTGTTCAAGGGCAAGTCCTCGATGTGCCACATCGACGTCGAGTACCAGGAGTGTCAGACCCTCCGCGACACCACCCGGACGCTCGTCGAGAAGGAAGAAGAGCGGGCGGAGCTCTCAGAGCAGGCGGAGGCGCTCTTGGATCGCATCCGCGAGGGCGCCGACGGCGCCGGCGAGGCCAGACGCGCCGTCACCGACGAACTCGACGAGATCGATTCGGAGCTCGAAGACCTGCGCGACGGAAACGTCTGCGAGCACTACTACAACAACCTCACCGGGTCGAACGACGAGTTCTTCGAGTGGCTCTTCGACGACGTCCGAACGCCCGAAGAGATCTACGAGTACGCCCACGAGCGGACGCTCTGCGGGTACGAACTCCTCAAGGAGGGGATGGAGGCGGTCGATCTGGTCGTCTGCAACTACCACCACCTCTTGGATCCGAACATCCGCGAGCAGTTCTTCCGGTGGCTCGGCCGCGAGCCCGAGGAGGTCGTGACCGTCTTCGACGAGGCCCACAACATCGAATCGGCCGCCAGAGACCACGCGAGTCGGACGCTGACCGAGAACACCTTGGAAGAAGCGCTCGCGGAACTGGAAGACGCCGACGACTCCCGCGCGGCGCCCGCCGAGAACGTCCTCTCGGCGTTCCTGGGCGCGCTGCGGGAGACCTACGACGACGCGTTCGGCTTCGGCGAGCGCGAGCAGGTCGGCGACGACTGGTACGACCTCTCGATCGCCAATGCGGATCGGCGCGACGACCTCACGCTCTCCTTCCTGGGCCGCTACGAAGGTCGCGGCATCGACGCGGAGGTCGACCTGGCGCTCCAGCTCGGCCGCGCGCTCGATCGGGAGTACGAGGAGGCCTACCGCGAGGGCGAGGCGACGACGCGGTCGGAGTGTCAGACTCTCCAGGCCGCGGAGTTCGTCGCCGCGTGGATGGCCGACGGCGCGAAGCTCGGACAGCACCCGATGTGCTCGGTGCGCCGCGACGCCGGCACCGACGAGATCTACGGCCGCGCGGAGCTGTACACCTGCATCCCTCGCGAGGTGACCGAAGCGCTGTTCGAGGAGGTCCACGCGAGCATCCTGATGTCGGCGACGCTCCGGCCGTTCGACGTCGCCGAGGACGTCCTCGGCCTGTCGGATCCGGCGACGATGGCCTACGGGCTCGAATACCCCGAGGAGCGCCGCCGGACGCTCGCGGTCGAGGCGCCCGCGCTCTTCAGTTCCGAGCGGAACGACCCCGAGACCCAGTCGGCCGTCGCCGACGTCCTGGCCGACGCGACGCGCTTTACGCCCGGGAACGCGCTCTTCTTCTTCCCCTCCTACGCCGAGGCCGAGCGCTACCGCGACCGCCTCCGGTCGCGCGAGGACGTGACGACGCGGGTCCTGCTCGACGGCTCCGACGTCGACACGGAGTCGCTCCGCCGGGAGTTCGTCGGGAGCGGCGACGCCGCGCTGTTCACCTCGCTGTGGGGGACCCTCGCGGAGGGCGTGAGCTTCGACGGCGACGACGCGCGGACCGTCGCGGTCGTCGGCGTGCCGTACCCCCACCTGTCCGAGCGGATGGAAGCGATCCAGGACGCCTACGACCGCGCCTACGACGACCGCGAGTCGGCGGGCTGGCGCTACGCGGTCGAGATCCCGACGATCCGGAAGACCCGACAGGCGCTCGGGCGCGTGATCCGTTCGCCCGAGGACTTCGGCGTCCGACTGCTCGTCGACAAGCGCTACACCCAGCAGAGCGCGGATATGGGGAAGTACGGCGTCCGCGACAGCTTCCCGCCCGAAGAGCGGGCCGAACTGCTCGACGTCGCCCCGGAGAAGCTGAAGTTCGCGATGCTGAACTTCTACGCCGACCTCAACGTCTACGACGGCGAGCCGCCGGCGCCGTGACGGGCTGTGTGGGCTATCGAGCGGGAGGTCACGGGAACTCCGTCGTCCAACGGGGCCTCGACGCGGGCCGGCCGGTATTACCACCGACCTAATATATCACGCTGAAGATGATAGCGCTTTTCTCGGTCCCGTCAGACCCTTGATCCGTGACTGACGAACGAACCAGCGTCGAGACCGAACTGGACCGAGACATCGGCGTCGTCGGGGCGGTCGCGCTCGGCGTCGGGACGATGATCGCCGCCGGAATTTTCGTCCTGTCGGGGCTCGCGGTGAGCAACGTCGGCGCGATGGCGATCGTCGCGTTCGTCGTCGCCGCAGTCGTCGCATCCTTTACCGCCTTCGCCTACGCCGAGTTCGCCTCGATCTACCCCGAATCGGGCGGCGGCTACGCCTACGTCGCCAACACGTTCGACTCCGACGTCACCTACATCGTCGGCTGGTCGATGATTCTCGGGTATCCCGCGAGCGCGGCCTTCTACCTGGCGTCCTTTTCGGACTGGTTCGACGAATTCATCGTCCCGCTGTTCTCCCAGGGGCTCCAGGCGGCGCTTCCGTTCTGGGTGTCGGGGCTGGTGATTCTCGCCCTCCTCCTCGGCGTCAACCTCAAGGGCACCGAGGAGTCGGGGCAGTTCCAGATCGTCGTGACCGCGCTCAAGGTCGCTCTCATCGTCGTCTTCCTGTACGGCGGCCTCCAGGCGTTCGACGCCGCGACGATCCAGCAGTCCGTCACGGACAACCTCACGAAGTTCCGCCAGATCGGGCTGACCAGCGCGCTGGTGTTCATCACGTTCTTCGGGTTCGAGGCGATCGCGACGAACGCCGAGGAGATCGAAGACCCCGGCCGGAACGTCCCGCGGGCCATCTTCATTTCGATGGGGTTCGTCACGGTGGTCTACTCGCTCGTCGTGCTCGTCGTGACGTTGGCCATCAACAACCCCGAGTACCTGCAGCTGCTCATCAGGACCGTCGGCGACGTGACTGATGCGGCCGGCGCGCAACACTTCATCGAGACCCACGGCGAGCTCGCGATGGCCTATGCGGCGTCCTTCTATCTCGGCGACGTCGGGTTTTACGTCATCATCGTCGGAGCGCTGTTTTCGATGCTATCTGCGGCGAACGCGACGATTCTCGCCGGATCGCGCGTGAAGCTGGCGATGAGCCGACGGGACCATCTCCCGGATCGGTTCGACACCCTGCACGAGTCGTTCAACACGCCCTACTGGTCGGTGGCGCTGACCGGGGTGCTCATCGCGTTCTTCATCTTCTTCTTCACGGTGCTGCCGCGAACGCTGTTCGGGACGCTCACGATCCACACCGGCGTCGTCCCGTTCCATATGGGCATCAGCGCGATCGCCCACTTCGCCGATTTCATGCTGTTGACCGGATTGATCGTGGTCAACTTCGCCGTCGTGCGATCGCGCCAGAAGTACCCCGACATCGATCGCGGGTTCGAGGTGCCCGCCGTCCCGTACGTCCCGATAGTCGCCGTCCTCGCGAACCTGGTGCTCGTCGCGAACGTCGAGCCCGGCGCGCTGGTCTTCGGTCTCGTCGCGGAGGTCATCGGGATCGCTCTCTGGGTGACCGTCATCGGGACGACCAGCGAGGCCGAGATCGAACAGGAGACGCCCACCGTCATCGAACAGTCCGCGCCCGACGACCGCGAGTACCAGCTGCTCGTCCCGATCGCCGACCCCGAACACACCGAGCAACTCATACGGACTGCGCGTGACATCGCTGCCGACAACGACGGCGAGATTCTCGTGCTGTCGGTCGTCGACCTCCCCGAACAGACGCCGCTGTCGGCGGGCCACGCGGAGGCCGACGACCGACAGGAGATCCTGGAACGAGCGAGGGCCGTCGAGGAGGGCAGCGGCGGGACGGACGTTCCGGTCAACGGTATCGTCCGTATCGGCCACCACGTCGACGAGGCCATCCTGCACACGATCGCGCAGCACGACTCCGACGCGGTCCTGATGGGATGGCGCGGGCGACCGGCACGACGGCGCGATATCGTCCTCGGATCGACCGTCGATACGGTGGTGCAGGAGGCCGCGTGTGAGGTGCTCGTCGAGCGGATCGGCAACGGCGGGGCGCCCGGTTCGATCCTGCTGCCGACCGCCGGCGGTCCGCACGCCGAGTACGCCGCCGAGGTGGCCCGCGCTATCGCACACACGACGGGGGCGTCCGTCACTGCGCTGCGTGTCGTCGGTCCGGACGCTGACGAGCGGGCCCGCACGAACGCGAGGGAGGGGCTCGAAGAGACGGCGACCACCCTGGCAGACGTGTCGTGTGAGACGCGACTCGCGGAGGGAGAAGACGTCGCGGAGACGATCGTCGACGAGTCGTCGGAGTACGATCTCACGGTCATCGGAGCGACCCGGGAGGGGCTGCTACGGAAGTTCGTGTTCGGGGCGGTCCCCGAACAGGTCGGACCAAACGCGGCTGGGACGGTCATCATGGCCAAACGGGATCTCGGAATCTCCTCGTATCTCCGCAGATTGATCTCACAGGAGTAGCACCGTCCGTCGACTCGGGGGCCTCCGCTGCCTCGCGGACCGGGATCACGAAGAACGGCCGAACGGCTCATACCGCTGCAGGCCAACTAAGACTCGATGTCTCCGATGCGAACCCAGCCGCCGGGGCCCGCCGGCGTGCCCGTGTTCGGCAACAGCCGGCAGTACGCCCGCGACCCCTTCGCCTTCCTCACGAGCGTCACCGAGGCCTACGGCGACGTCGTCCGGTTCGACCTCGGCCCGCTTGAGACGTACCTCCTCACCAACCCCGCCGACATCGAGCGGGTGCTGGTCTCCGAGGCGTCGAAGTTCGGCAAGACCGACGTCGAGAACGACGCCATCGGCACGCTGCTCGGCGACGGCCTCCTCCTGAGCGAGGGCGAGACCTGGCAGAGACAGCGGCAGTTGGCCCAGCCGGCCTTCAGCCCGCAGCGGGTCGCCGGCCTGGGCGAGGTGATCGTCCGCAACGCCCGCGAGATGCTCGACGACTGGGAGGCCGGCGAGGTCCGCGACGTCCAACTGGAGATGGCGCGGGTGACCGTCCGCGTGATCGTCGAAGCGATGTTCGGTGCCCAGCTCTCCGAGGACCAGACCGAGGCGATCCAGGAGCACCTCGAACCGCTCGGCCAGCGCTTCGAGCCCGATCCGATGCGCGCCGTCGTCCCCGAGTGGGCGCCGACGCGGGAGAACCGTGAGTACCACCGCTCGGTCCGGGCCCTAGAGAAGATCATCGACGACCTCGTTGCCGAGCGCCGCGGGACCGAACGCGACGCGTCCGTCGATCCGGCGGCCGACGCGGTGGGCGACGACGGCCAGCCGATGGACCTGCTGTCGATCCTGCTCCGGGCGCGCGACCGCGGCGAGCAGAGCGACGAACAGCTCCGCGACGAGCTGATGACGATGCTGCTGGCCGGTCACGACACCACGGCGCTGGCGCTGACCTACACGTGGTACCTCCTGTCGGAACACCCCGAGGCGGCGGCGCGAGTCCACGACGAACTGGAGGCGGTCTGCGGCGGCGACCCGCCGACGGCGGCCGACGCGCGGGAGCTCGACTACCTCGAACGCGTGCTCCAGGAGTCGATGCGGCTGTACCCGCCCGTCTACGCGCTGTTCCGCGAGCCGAAGGTCGACGTCCGGCTGGGCGGCTACCGGATCCCGAAGGGGTCGGCGCTGATGCTGTCCCAGTGGGCCGTCCACCGCTCGGGGCGGTGGTATCGGAACCCCGAGGCGTTCGACCCCGACCGCTGGCTCGCCGAGCGCCGGAACGAACGCCCGCGGTTCGCGTACTTCCCGTTCGGGGGCGGCCCGCGCCACTGCATCGGCAAGCACCTCTCGCTGTTGGAGGCGAAGCTGATCCTCGGGACCGTCGCCCAGGAGTACGAACTGGAGTACGTCCGCGACGAGCCCTTCGAGCTCCGCGGGTCGCTGACGATGCACCCCGACGAGCCGATGGGGATGCGGATCCGGCCCCGGACGGAGTGAGGCGGATCGCCGAACCGCTTACGGAAAGTCACCGCAGCGGGAGCCGCGCCGCGTCCTCGCGATGCCGCGAGTCCCAGATCCGGAGTTCGTCGGCGGTCCAGGCGATCGGCTCGATCTCGCGACGCCGAACGAGGTCGCGGGCGTCCTCGACGCTCCCGCCGCGCGCGAGGGTGACGTGCGGGACGTAGTCGTCGCCCTCGATTTCCTCGACGGTTCCGAAGGCCTCGCAGAGCCGACGGTGCAGCGCGTGGAGTCCGGGGCTCTCGACGGCGAGATAGACGACCGGCCCGGTGCCGCGCGGCGGGTCCGCGAAGCAGTCCAGCCCGGATATGCGGAGATCGACCGGCCCGGAGGCGGCATCCCGGAGCAGCGGGCGCAGCCGCTCGCGGAGCCGCGAGAGCGAGTCGGCGTCGGGGTCGAGGGCGGTGTCGAAGCGCTTGACGACGAGCGTGTGACGGTCGCGGATCCGCTCGAAGCGCGTCAGCTCCGGGTGGAGGTCGCCGGCGAGGCGGGCGACCCGTCCGGGAACGGGGACGTTCAGACTGAACACGGACGGTATGGATCGCGGACGCGCAAGAAGCCGTCGGGTCGGTCGATCAGATCCGATCGAGGAGCCACAGGACGATCAGGACCACGAGCGCGAGGCCGAGAATCGGCTGGAGCGGTCCGAGGAGCCAGCCGACGATGCCGAGGACCTCGCTGATGACTTCGAGTACGAGCCAGATCAGGACGAGGACCAGCACGATCCTGAGGAGCGATTCGACCTCCAGTTCGGCGCGGTCGGCGTCGGGCAACGGAATACGCATAGGCGTCACATCGGCGGGGATAATCAAGTGTCTTCGGATGGTTACGGTCGAATTTAGCGGAATGTAACCGCTGCGATCGAGCGTAACATTAGCAATTCGGATATTTTCGAAAAAGATAATTTATCGTATTATTTTTTAGTCGCTATTCAGACCGCCGTTGGGAATTTCAGCGGCTAAATAGGGTATAATGAGATTAGAAAAAACAGATGGCTATGATATCTGTTTGGATTACTATTCTAAGTGTAAAATTGGAATCGATACCCCGATCGAGCGCGGCCACGGGGTCCGGATCGGCGTTATTCGTCCGCTTCGTCGACGGCCTGGAACCGGCGGCCGTCGGGGTCGCGGAAGTTGCAGATCGTCCGGCCGGTCTTCTCGACGTAGTAGGGGTCGACGACGCGCTCGACGCCCGCGTCGCGGAGTTCGTCGGCGAGCTGTTCGACGTCGTCGTGAGCGAAGGCGATGTGGTTGATGCCGGGGACCTCCTCGCCCTCGACGGTGTGGATCTCGAAGATCGGTCCGTCGCCGTCGGCGGGTTCGAGCTCGTAGGAGGTGCCGTGGTGATCCGTCTGACGCAGTTCCTCGTAGCCGAGCTTCTTCAGGAACTCCGCCATCTCGTCTGCGTCACTCGCCTCTATCTCGATGTGATCGATTTTTCCAAGCACGCTCTTCTATTGAAGATAGTAGTATAAATAAATTCCTCAATTAGCGAAGTTTTTATATATTGTTTGGTTCACATTTGAAATCAATCCGTCGAACGGACAGCGTACGCGGGCCAACGGCTCACGACGTGTCCGCGTGGGCGATGTTGAGTTCGAGTTCGTTGACGAAGCTCAGGAGCGTCGCTCGGACCTCCTCGTCCAGCGGATCGCCCTTCATTCGGTGGTAGGGCCCGGTGACCGAGCACGCGCCGATGACCTCGTCGTCGGGGACGAGCGGCGCCGCGATCGCCACGAGCCCCTCCACGCTCTCGCCGATGTTGTACGCGTAGCCGCGCTCCCGGACCGTCGCGAGTTCGTCGAGCAGGTCGCCGACGTCGGTGATAGTGTTGTCGGTGACGCTGGGGAGCGGCCCGCCGTCGAACAGCCGCTCGACCTCCTCGCGGGAGTGCCGCGAGAGGAGGCACTTGCCCGCGGCGGTTTCGTGGGGGTAAAGCCGTTTGCCGACCCGGGTGCGGGTCGGAACCCCGCGGCTCCCCGCCTCCCGGAACAGCGTGATCGTGCGATCGTTTTCGAGGACGGTGTAGATGCTCGTCTCGTTGGTCTCCAACGCCAGCTCCCGCATCTTTTGTTTGATGATCCGCGAGCCGGGGTGGTCGTATCGGATTCGCCCGCCGATGTCGAGAAAGCGCAGCCCGAGCCGATACTGCCCGTCTTCCCGCACGACGAAGCCGCTCTGCTGGAGCGTCTTCAGGTGTTTGTACGCGCCGCCCTTCGAGAGGCCGGCGTGCGCCGCGATCTCGGTCACGCTCGCGAGCCCGAGGTCCTCCATCGCGGCGATGACTTCGTGGGAGGTCTCCACCGACTTGATCGTCGGCGTCCCCTTCGGCGGACCCGCATTCGGTTCCGACTGGTCCATATCCCCCGTTGTCGAGCACACCGCTTAACTCTTTGTGAGAAACGGATTAGAAGAATCGTTTCTGAGGAAGAAATCTAATTTATTCGAGGGGAAGTCCAAGATCGACCGGATACAGTCAGTATAGACATCGAATCGGATTCGAGTTTAGCCGTCAAACGCTAATATACACTTGATTTTACAGGGTCTCTCTCATCGGCGATCACGTCCCCTCACAGAAGCACCGTAGAAATCTGCGAATATGGGTTTGCGAGAGGGAAACACGAGAAAATGAATCGATAACGCCCGAATCGAGCCACCCAAACCTGAAGACACAGTTCCGGAGATCGTCCGACAGACGGTCTGCTGGCCCGATAGTTGCCCGTCCAAAAGGTAACATATGTACGGATGTTATATTTGGGTGCCGTCTATGCCCAACTATCAAGCGTACGCCTCCACCACCAAGAGCCGCATATACCGATTATCTGCTTCTAAATATACAAATATAAATTTTCGTAGTTATAATTTATTCTTATAATGTGTTCGCCACGAGACTCGATTTTTTCTTTTGTCGCGTTTCAAACGGCTCATTGGAGTATCTGATTCAATATACGCTATCCAAATTAATCCTGTATTTCTGTTTATTTTTGTTTTCAGTATTTATTATGTTATTAACTATATTCGTATGTTTTCGAGGGGGCGAAGCGCGGCCGCGACGACCGAAGTATCGAGACGACCGCGCGGAACACCCTTAATGTGACACGTTCCCAATGGCCGATATGGCGAGCCTCTTCCGCGAACTGGGCCGGCTGTCCGCCCGTGGTCTCCCCGACTGGGTCGCGCCCGCGACCGGCGTCGCCCTCATCGCCCTCGTCGCCTTCGTCCTCTTCGGGAGCGATCCGGCCACCGCCCTCGGTCTGGTCGTCCTCGCGCTCGCGGCCGCGACGGTGTACAGCGCGGTCGAGATCGTCGACGCCTACGACAAGGAGGCGCTGACGGTCTTCGGCGAGTACCGAAAGCTGCTCGAACCGGGCCTGAACGTGATCCCGCCGTTCGTCTCGCGGACGTATCCCTTCGACATGCGGACCCAGACGATCGACGTGCCGAAGCAGGAGGCGATCACCCGCGACAACTCTCCCGTGACCGCCGACGCCGTCGTCTACATCCGCGTGATGGACGCCAAGCGGGCCTTCCTGGAGGTCGACGACTACCAGCGCGCGGTCTCGAACCTCGCACAGACGACGCTCCGGGCGGTGCTCGGCGATATGGAACTCGACGAGACCTTATCTGAAAGAGAGAAGATCAACCGCCGCATCAACGAGGAACTCGACGAGCCCACAGACGAGTGGAGCATCCGCGTCGAGAGCGTCGAGGTCCGGGCGGTCAAGCCCAGCCGGGACGTCGAGGACGCGATGGAAGAACAGACCTCCGCCGAGCGCCGCCGCCGGGCGATGATCCTGGAGGCGCAGGGCGAACGGCGGTCGGCGATCGAGACCGCCCAGGGCGAACAGCAGGCGAACGTCATCAGCGCCCAGGGCGAAAAGCAGGCCTCGGTCCTCCGCGCGCAGGGGGACGCGGTCGCGACCGTGTTGCGGGCGCGGGCCGCCGAGTCGATGGGCGAGCGGGCGATCGTCGACCGGGGGTTGGAGACGCTGACGTCGATCGGGACGTCGCCGTCGACGACCTACGTCCTCCCGCAGGAGCTCACCAGCCTCCTGGGTCGCTACGGCCGCCGGCTGACCGACTCCGACCTCCAGGAGTCCGCCGGCCTGGAGAGCCTCGACTTCGACGCGGAGACCCGCGAGCTGCTCGGCCTCGACGAGGTGGAGGCGATCGTCGACTCCGTCGACGAGATCGAGGCCGCCGAGGGCGTCGACGACCTCCCCGAACGGGGAGCGGAGGCGTCCGACACCGACGTCGACCTGAACGTCGACGGCGCGTACGAGACGCAGTGAGAGTACTCACGATGAGACGCGTCGGCCGCCGTGCGTCCGAGAGACCGCCCGAATAATCGTTAACATTATCCCACGGCCGGCGCATAATTGAGGTATGAGCCACGAACGCGGACCGGCCGCCCCACGCGGCGAGGCGACGCCACCGACGCCGGAGCACCGGATTCTGAACCGGGTGAAACGACACTTCCTCGAGTGGGCCGATCGGTACGTCGAGATGCGCGTCCGCGCGATCGAGAAGTAGGGCTCGCGCTCACCGTCGGGACCGGCCCGACAGCGTAGCGGATTCTCTCGTCGGAGACGCTTCGATCCGACGACGGATTTTCTGTGCGTCCAGTCGAAGGTACCGCCCCGCCCGTTCGGGGTCGCGGAGGCGACGTTACTCCAGTTCGCCGTCGCCGCGGACCGTAAGCACCGGCACGGGCGAGTGGCGCACGACGCGCTCCGTGACGCTGCCGACGAGGTAGCGGTCGAGACCGGAGCGCCCGTGGGTCCCCATCACGACGACGTCGGCGCCCAGTTCGTCGACTAAGTCGAGAATCTCGTCCTGCGGGATGCCGGTCGCGACCGTCCGTTCGACCGCGACGGCGTCGGGGAGCCGCGCGACCGTCTCCGCGATCGAGGCCTCGGCGCGGTCGTGTTCCGCGTCCTCCCAGACCTCGGGCGCGAGCCCGCTGCTCGGGCTCTCGAAGCGGTTCCGGCTGTCGGCGACCGAGACGACGTGGACGGTCGCCTCGGACGTCTCCGCGAGCGTTCCCGCGTGCGTCGCCGCCGCGAGCGACGCCTCGCTCCCGTCGGTCGGGAGCAGGATCGTCTCGTAGGGGCCGGCCATCTCAGGCGACCCCCGCGGCCATCAGGAAGAGCGCGACCGAGATGATCGCAAAGAGCACGCCGACGAAGCCCTTGATCGTCGACGTCTCGAGCGCGTTCGAGACGTAGGGAGCGATCTGGCCGCCGGTGACCGTCGCCGGGACCGTGAACACGACCATATTCCACGGCGTCGACGCCAGGCTGAGCGAGTGGCCGCCGACGAGCCCGCCGCCGAAGACGTGGACCAGCGAGGCGAGCACGGCCGTCAGCGCGACCACGATGTGGTTCGTTCCGATGGCGACGCGGACCGGCACCTTGGTGCCGAGCATCGAGATGATGCCGAGTTCGCCGGCGCCGAACCCGGCCAGCCCCTGGAACGTCCCGCCGATGCTGTAGTTGGCGAAGCGCCGGAGGTAGCCGCCGCGGGTGTAGCGGTAGTCGTCGCCCTCGCGGTCGACGCGGGTGACGTTGCCCTCCTCGTCGGTGTCGACGCCGGCGGGACCGAGTTTGTCCGCGTCGTTCGGCAGGTCGGCCTGGCCGCCGTCGACCGCCGCGTCGGGGTCGACCTCGCCGTCGACGTCCGCGGCCGCGTCGGCGTCGTCGTCGGACTCGCCGGCCTCGTGGTCCAGGTCGGTCTTGAACAGGAGGTACGACGCCGTGAGCAACGCGATCCCCAGCAGCGCGTGGAACACCGGCTCGGGGACGATGAACGACAGCAGCGCCCCACCGACGACGAAGGGGACCGTGCCGCCGACGATGGTGAGCGCCAGCCGGCGGTCGACGAGCCCGTACTGGATGAACGCGATCGACGAACTCGACAGGCCGAACGCCTCGCTGATCAGGCCGACCTTGACGATCGTCTCGGGCTCCAGCGGCGCGGCGACCAGCGGAAACAGGAAGATGAGGAACGGCACGAACAGCGCCGAGCCGCTGATCCCGACGGTGTTGACGATCGTCGCGCCGGTCAGGAACACCGGGAACAGCCACCAGAACTGGAGCCAGTAGTCGGTCCCGGCGTCCGCCGGCGTCGGCGCGGCGAAGAACACGCCGACGACGAAGACGAGCGGCGCGAGGAACACGAACACGTGCTGGTACCGGAGGAACGATCGCTGGACGCGGTCGTATGAGACGGAACTCATTGGTCTTTGAAGTTAGTTGGCGGTCGGGCGCTCGATCGGCCGGCCCGAAGAACGAGCGCGGGGCGACCGGGCGATCGAGACGGCGACATACTCACGAACTGTGGCGACGGCGAGGGGCGCGTCCGGTGCGGGCGACGACCGACGGGTGCGGCGGGACATCTACGTGATCCCCCCGCGGGTATCGCGACGGAAGTGCCGGCCGACACCGCGGCGCGCCGAATCCTGACTCATCGTAGCCGCCCGATAGCAACGACCGGGGAATAAATCTTGAGGTTCGGGGACGTCCGTGCGAGTGCGTACCGCGGCGGCGTCGGGGGAATCGGCCCTGGAAGCCACGTAGTCGCGTGCGCCGTCAGTCCTCGTCGGCGTCCTCGCGCCCCGGCGTCACGTCGACCGGCTCGTCGCCCGCGGGCACGCCGTCGACGGGGTCCTCCGCGGGGACCGCATCCAGCGGGTCGTCGCCGGGATCGACGCCCTCGTCGGCGTCGTCGTCGACGATTCCGAACTCCTGACGGAGGTCGCGGATGCGGTCGCGGATGTCCGCGGCCAACTCGAATTCGAGGTTGTCGGCCGCCTCCTGCATCCGCTCTTCGAGGTAGGCGATCCGCTCGCGGGCTTCGTCCTCGTCGTCGGGGTCCTCGTCCGGCGAGGGCGACCCGCTGCCGCCGCTGCCGGGGAGGTTCGCCTCGCCGATCTCCTTTTCGATCGTTTGCGGCTCGAAGCCGTGTTCCTCGTTGTACTCCCGCTGGATCCGCCGGCGGCGACGCGTCTCCTCGATCGCCGACTCCATCGCGTCGGTCGTGTCGTCGGCGTAGAGGACGACCTGGCCCTCGACGTTCCGCGCCGCCCGCCCCATCGTCTGGACGAGCGTCGTCTCCGAGCGGAGGAAGCCCTCCTGGTCAGCGTCGAGGATGGCGACGAGCGAGACCTCGGGGATGTCCAGCCCCTCCCGCAGGAGATTGATGCCGACGAGCACGTCGATGTTTCCGAGCCGCAAGTCCCGCACGAGCTCGTGGCGCTCCAGCGTGTCGGTCTCGTCGTGCATATACGCGACGTCGACGCCCGACTCTTCGAGGAACTCCGTGAGGTCCTCGGCCATCCGCTTCGTGAGCGTCGTGGCGAGCACGCGCTCGTCGCGCTCGATCCGCTCGTCGATGCGGTCCATCAGGTCGTCGACCTGGCCGGTGGCGTCTTCGACCTCGATCTCGGGGTCGACCAGGTGGGTCGGCCGGACGATCTGCTCGACGATCTGCTCGGAGTGCTCGCGCTCGTAGTCGCCGGGCGTCGCCGAGACGTACAGCGTCCGGTCGGTCTTCTCCTCGAACTCCTCGAAGGTGAGCGGGCGGTTGTCGTAGGCGGTGGGGAGCCGGAAGCCGTTCTCGACTAAGGAGTCCTTCCGGGACTTGTCGCCCGCGAACTGCCCGCGGATCTGGGGGAGGGTCTGGTGGGACTCGTCGACGACGGTGAGGAAGTCGTCGGGGAAGTAATCGAGGAGGGTGTAGGGCGGCTCGCCCGAATCCCGGTCGGAGAGGTGGACCGAGTAGTTCTCGATGCCCGAGCAGTGGCCCGTCTCCCGGAGCATCTCGATGTCGAAGGTCGTGCGCTCCTCGATGCGCTGGGCGGCGACGAGGTCGCCCTGGCGCTCGAAGTAGCTCACGCGCTCGTGCATCAGCTCTTCGATCTCGTCGATCGCGTCCTCCAGTCGCTCGTCGGGGATCGAGTAGTGCTCGGCCGGGTGGACCAGGACGGCGGGCTCCTCGGAGACGACCTCGCCGTTCAGGGGATCGAGCTTGGTGAGCCGATCGATCTCGTCGCCCCAGAACTCGATGCGGACGGCGTAGCGGCCGTACATCGGGTACACCTCGACGGTGTCGCCGCGGACGCGGAACGTCCCCTGCTGGAAGTCGACGTCGTTGCGCTCGTAGTTCAGGTCCACCAGTTTGGAGAGGAGGTCGTCGCGGTCGAGCCGGTCGCCGCGCTCGATCCGGAGCGCCATCTCCGTGTAGTTCGCCGGGTCGCCGAGCCCGTAGATCGCCGAGACTGAGGCGACGACGATGACGTCGTCGCGGGTCAGGAGCGACCGCGTGGCGGAGTGGCGGAGCCGGTCGATCTCCTCGTTGATCGACATGTCCTTGTCGATGTAGGTGTCGGTCTGTTCGACGTAGGCCTCCGGCTGGTAGTAGTCGTAGTAAGAGACGAAGTACTCGACCGCGTTGTCGGGGAACAGATTTCGGAACTCCTCGTAGAGCTGCGCGGCGAGGGTCTTGTTGTGCGCGATGACCAGCGTGGGCTGTTGCAGCTCCTCGACGACCCACGAGACGGTGTTGGTCTTCCCCGACCCCGTGACGCCGAGCAGGGTCTGCTTTGTCATCCCGGACTCGAAGCCCTCGACCAGCTGCTCGATGGCGTCGGGCTGGTCGCCCGCGGGATCGAACGGCGCGTCGACGCGGAACGCCCGCTCGGCTGCCGGCCTGTCGGGCGCGAGCGGACTCGATCCGGAGGTGTCGCTCATCGGGACTCGATAGGAGACACACGCACTTGAGGGGGTCGGTCCGGGCGGTTCCGACGAGCTAACTCAGGAGGAGCCGCCGGTCGGCGCGCTCGTGTTCGGCCGACAGCACGTCGACGGGCGGCGCGAACGGCGCCGTCTCGGCGCGCGCAGAGACGACGTGGGAGGCGCGGTTCGTAGATGTGTTCTAGCAATCGTATTATTCTGCCGGACCTCGAACCTGTTTCGGTGAATATTGCGAATCCGAAAACATACTTTGTCGATATTCGTCCAGGTAGAGGTAATGGCCTCGACCGGTGGACTCGCGACGGGACAGATCGCGGGGAAAGTGACCGACCGATGAGCGGCGCGGTGTACGGGGCGATGGCCACCGCCGCCGTCCTCGGCGCGACCCACGCGGTCGAGCCGGATCACGTGGCCGGCATCTCCTCGCTCACGAGCCGCTACGGCGACTCCAGGCTCTCGGCGCTGGCGGGCGCGTGCTTCAGCCTCGGGCACGTCGCGCTCGTCGTCTGCTGGCTCGGCGTCGGCTATCTCCTCCTGGGACGGACCTCCTTCCCCGCCGTCCTCGACGCCGTCGGCACGGTCGGCGTGGTGGTCCTGCTCGGCGCGCTCGGGATCGGGATGGCCTGGAGCGGGCTCCGCTCGCTGCGTCGCGGCCGTGACCACGCCGCCGAGGGGACCCACGACCACGACGGCGCCCACAGCCACTTCCACGTCCACGGGCGCTGGGGTCACACCCACGCCCACGCGCAGAGCGACCACGACCACGGCGTCCGGACCTACCTCCGGACGGGCCTCGTCGGCGCGCTCTTTACGCTGTCGCCGCCGATGTCGATGATCCTCTTCGCGTCGACCCTGTTTCCGACCCACGGCGCCGACGTCGTCGCGCTCTCGGTCGGCGCCTACGCCGTCGCGATCGTGGGCACGATGAGCCTCGTCGGTGCCGGCGTCGGGACGCTCTTCGGGCTCGTGAGCGTCGACGCCCGCACCGCGGGAATCGCGCGGACGCTCGCCGGCGTGCTGATCGCCGGCGTCGCGGCCTGGGTGGGGCTCGGCCTGTTCTGAGCGCGGAGGGGCCGTGCCCACGCCCTCCGTCGATTCTCGTCGACGCCGCACGGGATCGAGGCGGCGTGTGAAACACTCTTGTGAGTCGGTGCGAAATCCCCGCGTATGGCCGGAGAACTGCTCCAGGAGGCGAGCGATCGACTCCGCGAGGCCGCCGAGGCCGCAAGCGGCGACACACAGCAGCGCATCTACGACCAGTCGGACGCGATCGCGACGCTGGCGGCGCGCGACCGCGGCCCCGACCACGGGCGGCTGGCCCGCCACATGAACGCGCTCGGCGAACTGGCCGACGACACCGAGGGCGAGGTCCGCGAGGCCGTCGTCGAGGCCCGCGAGAAGCTCTCGACGTTCCGGGAGGGCGTCGAGGGCGTCTGATACTGTCGGACACAACTGTTTCAAGATATTCGCCGCCCAGGGGGGCGAAATTCTTCACAGACTTGTGTCCGACAGTATGAGTCGGACCGGCGTCGAGCGACGACTGCCGATACCCCTCTATTTCTGGTGGAGATGTCGCCTGAGACGACGAGTGACGACCGCGGCGTGAGAAATCGGCTCGGCGAGATCAGCAGACGTTCTTCGGCTTGATGCCCATCGACTGGAGCGTCTCGACGTAGTCGTCGTAGGCGGCCTCGATCACGGCGTCGGCCGCGTCCCCGGCGCGGTCCCAGTCGTCGCCGTCGCAGGCCGCATCGAGCGCCTCGGCGACGCGGTCGCGTTCGGATTCGAGGTCCGAGCGGAGCCCGCGGAAGTCGTTCGCGGCCATCGGGTCGGCGTCGCCGACGAAGAAGCCGACCATCTGACCGACGTACTCCAGGGACACCAGGTAGCGACCGAGGAGGCCGCCCAGGCGCTCCGGCGTCGACTCGAAGCCGTCGAGGGCGTCGTACAGCGGCGGCGACTCGTCGAGCGAGGGATCGTCGGCGACGGCTTCGGCGTGCTCGCGGGCGGCCGCGGCGAGGTCCGCGTAGAGCGATCGGACGTCGGCGTCGCCGTCGTCGGCCCAGTCGTCGAGGACCGACGCGAGCGCGAGGGCGTCCGCGGCCGCGGCCGCGCGGACGCTGTTGCCGTCCATCTCGCCCGCGGTGAGCGCGTACATCGCCTTCGAGGAACCCAGCCGCGAGAAGGCCGTCTCGTGGTCGTCTCGGAGCGCCGCTTCGAGGTCGGAAGCGTTCATATCCGCCAGATGCGCGCCGACGCGCTTGTAGCCATCGACACCGCCCGAACACCTATGCCGCCGCGTCGAGACGTGCCGGGCGTGAAGCCCTCCACCGCCCTCCGGACCGGCTGGCGGGCGCTCGCCGAGCGCTCGGCGTCGGTCCTCCCGCTCTATCTGCTCGCGAGCGGGCTGTACGGTATCGCGCGCGTCCCGCTGCTCGTGGCCGGCCTGGTCGCCCTCTGGATCGCCGGCGCGAGCGGTCGTCTGGATCCGTTCGTCGAGGTGCTGCGCCGGAGTCAGCGCGCGGCGAGCGGCGACGCGGCCGGCTCCGACCCGTTCGCCTCGGGAACCGTGAACCCCGACCAGCTCGGACCGGGGTTCGGCGACGCGGTCGGGAACCTCCTCACGCCCGAGATCGTCGCGCTCCTGGCGCTCGGCGCGCTCGGCGCAGCCGTCCTCGGCATCGTCGCCTCCGCGGTCGGGAGCGCGGTGGCGGTCGGCGGCATCGCCGGCCTCCTCCGCGGCGGCGACGGCGTCCGGGCAGGGGTCGACGGCGCCGCGGCGTACTGGCGCTCGATCCTCGGCGTTCGCGTCCTCTTCCTTCTCGCCCTCGCGGTCGTGGTCGTCCCGCTGGGGAGCGTCGTCGCCGGCGTCGCGAGCGCGGTCCTCGGCGCGGCCGCGTCGGCCAGCGGGGCCGGGGCCGCGCCGTCCGTCGGGGGATCGGTCGCCGCCGCCGGGATCGCCGTCCTGGGCGCGCTCGTCGCCGCGGTGCTCGTCCTCGTGATCGTGCTGCTCTTCGCCTTCGCGGAGCAGGCGGTCGTCGTCGACGACGCGGGCGCCCTGGCTGCGGTCCGCCGGAGCGTCCGGTTCCCCCTCGACCGGCCGACGGCGTTCCTCGGCTACGTCGCCGTCGCGTTCGGCGCGCTCGTCGTCAGCGTGACGGTCGCGGTCGCGGGATCCCTGACCGGCACGGCGCGACTGACGGGGCTCGTGGGCGCGATCGCGCTCCCGCCGATCGTCGACGGGTACAAGACCTCGGTGTACGCCGAGACCGCGCTCCCGGACGATCCGAATCCGACGCCGCTGGACGGCCGGGCGCGGGCGGCGTTCCTCGGCGGCCTCCGTGAGGCGGGAGCGTTCGTCCGCGACCACCCGGTCGCGAACCTCGCGGCGCTCGCCTGCATCCTCGCCGGAGGCGCGATCGGCTGGGTCGCGACCTCCTCGTTCGGCGTGACGCTGCCCGTCGGCAGCGACGTCGGCGGCGTCTTCGGCGGCGGGCCGCTGGGGCCCGTCGGGACGGCCGTGAACCTCGCGGTCAACAACTGGCTCGTCGCGGCCGACCTCGCGTACAGCGGGCTGGCCGCGGGCGTGCCGGCGGTCGTGAGCCTCGGCTTCAACGGCCTGCTCGTCGGCGCCGTCGGCGGCGCGTTCGATCCGACGGCGTTCGCGGCGCTTGTGGCGCCCCACGGCGTCGTCGAGGTCCCCGCGCTCGTCGTCGGCGGGGCGCTCGGCCTCCACCTCGGCGCCGTCGCCCTCGGCGCGTTCCGGGGTCGGCGCGGCGCCGACGACGTCGTCGACGCGGTGCGCTTGGCCTACCGCGTGCTCCTCGGACTGGCGCCGCTGTTCGTCGTTGCCGGACTCATCGAGGCGTTCCTCACGCCGGCGATCGCGGCGCTGGTGCTCGGCGGGTGAAAGAAACGGAAAATCGGACTCGGCCGCGTTACTCGGCGTCGCCGGTCTCGACGGGGGCGCCGACGAGGTTGCCCCACTCGGTCCAGGAGCCGTCGTAGTTGACGACCTCGTCGTAGCCGAGCAGTTCGTGCAGCGCGAACCACGCGATCGACGAGCGCTCGCCGATCCGGCAGTAGGCGACGGTCGTCTCCGAGCCGTCGATGCCCTGGTCCTCGTAGAGTTCCTTCAGCTCCTCGGCCGACTTGAACGTCCCGTCGTCGTTGACGGTCGCCGCCCAGGAGATGTTCTGGGCGCCGGGGATGTGGCCGCCGCGCTGGGCGGTCTCCTGCAGTCCCGGCGGGGCGAGGATGTCGCCGCGGAACTCCTCGGGCGAGCGGACGTCCACGAGCGGAAGACCCTCGTCGACCGCGTGCTCGACGTCGTCGCGGTACGCGCGGATGGACTCGAAGGGGCCCTTGGCGGTGTAGTCGACCTCGGGGAACTCCGGGACCTCCTCGGTGGTCGGGTAGTCGTTGTCGATCCAGTAGTCGCGGCCGCCGTTCAGGAGCCGGACGTCGTCGTGGCCGTAGTACTTGAACTGCCAGTAGGTGTAGGCCGCGAACCAGTTGGAGTTGTCGCCGTACAGCACAACCGTTGAGTCCTCGGAGATGCCGTGGCCGCCCAGCAGCTCCTCGAAGTCCTCCTTGTCGAGGATGTCGCGGGTGGTCTGGTCCTGGAGCTGCGTCTCCCAGTTGAAGCCGATGGCGCCGGGGGCGTGGCCCTCGTCGTACGCCTCGGTGTCGACGTCGACTTCCACCAGTCGATAGTCGGAGTCGTCGCTCTGGAACTCGTCGAGGTGCTCTTCTACCCACTCCGGGGAGACGAGCACGTCTTTCGCGTAGCCGTCGTCTGTCATTGCGTTTCCCCAATAGACCCCATCCCGTATAATCCTCACATCTACGGCGCGTACTGCCCATCCTCCCACTATCCAGAAAATGTTGCCGGTTCAATCGCACGTGTGGGAGACTGCGGGCGCGACGACGAGACGGGGCCCGCGTTCCGAGCACATTCCCGGCAATATCCTCTTGTTTCTCTGACACCGACGTCTCGCGGCCGGATCGGCCACGTTGAAGGCCCGGCTTCCCGAACCCACAGGTATGTACGAGAACGTCGTCGTGTCGGCCGCGTGGCTGGCCGAGCGGCTCGGAGACGAGGACACGAGCGTGATCGACGTCCGCGACGGCTGGGAGTTCGACGGCATCGGCCACGTGCCGGGCGCGGTGAACGTCCCCTTCGGGGAGTTCCGCAGCGAGGCCGGCGACGAGGGGATGCTCCCCGGCGCGGAGCCCTGGGAGTCGCTGCTCTCGGCGGCGGGCGTCGGTCCCGCGGACCACCTCGTCGCCTACGACGACACCCACGGCGTGTTCGCGGCGCGTTTCCTCGTGACCGCCGAGCTATACGGCCATCCGATCGATAAACTGCACCTGCTCGACGGCGACTACAGCGCGTGGAACCGGGAGCGCGAGACCACCTCGGAGTCGGCGTCGCCCGAGCCGACCGACTACGCCGTCCGGGAGCCCGAGCACTCGCCGCTCGTCGACTACGAGGCCGTGCTGGACGCGCTCGACGACGAGCGGACCGTGATCGTCGACACCCGCGACCCCCAGGAGTTCGCCGAGGGCCACCTCCCCGGCGCGGTCAACGTCGACTGGCGGGACCTCGTCGACGACGAGACGCGCGGGCTGAAGCCCGAGGCCGACCTCCGGGAGATCCTCGAAGCCGCCGGGATCGTCCCCGACGCTCAGATTCTTCTGTACTGCAACACCGCGCGCCGGATCAGCCACACCTACGTCGTCCTGCGGTCGCTCGGCTACGAGGACGTCGGCTTCTACGAGGGGAGCCTCACGGAGTGGACAGAGCGCGGCGGCCCCGTCGAGACGGGGAGCGAAACGGAATCGGAGTAGCGGAGGCGAGGCGCCCCGCGCCGGTCGCTCTCGGCTATCGCGCGGCGACGGGTTTTATTCGCGCCCCGGCAGAGACTGAGGTATGCCGATGCGCCAGCTGCGATCCTGTGACTTCTGCGACGAGGAGGCGACGGGCGTCTACGAGGTCGTCCCTCCGGAGCTGTCGCCGACGGAGGGCGAACAGCGACGCCTCGTGCTCTGCGGGGACTGCCGAGAGACCCTCGAAGGCGTGCTCGCGCCCCTGCTCGCGCGGCTCGGCGTCGAGAGCGAGGCCGAAGGCGACGACAACAGAGCAACTCCGGCCGACGAGGACGTCGCGCCGACGGACTCCTTCGCCGACGACGACCCCGGCGGCACGTCGCTGTCCGAGTCCGGACAGGGCGGGATTCCGGACCTGCGGGCGGGCGGGAACGAACCGAGTGCGAGCGGAAGCGACGAGACCGGCGGAAGCGCCGGAAGCGGCGAAGGTAGTGGCGACGGCGAACGCGGCGACGACGAAAGCGACAGCGGCGAACGCGACGACGCCACCGACGGGCATGCGGACGTCGGCGTCGAGGACGCCGCCGACTCGGACGCCGGGCCGGATCGGGTGGTCGACGAGGAGGCGGTCCCGCCGCTCAGCGAGGGCGACGCGGCAGCGCCGACAGACGAGGACTCGGAGTCGAAAGCGGAGTCGGGGCTTGGAGGAACGGACGAAGCCTCGGCGTCGGAAACGGCGGACGACGGGGCGAGCTCGACGGCCGCGCCCGGCGAGGAGCCGCCGAAGTTCCGGACCGTGATGCGCCTCCTCGGCAACCGGGAGTTCCCCGTCGCCCGCGACGAGATCGTCGAACTCGCCACGAGCGCGTACGACCTCGGGGAGAGAGAGGTCGACGAGATCCTGGCGTACGCCGTCGACCGCGACCTGCTCGAAGACGACGGCGAGACGCTGCGGAAGGCCTGATAGTGGTTACTATGAATTACAGCGCGCCCTTCGTGCTCGGCGTGTCGCTCCGCCGGGAGTCGATCCGCGTGGCGTCGTCGAGCGCGCGCGCGAGCGCCTTGAACAGCGCTTCGACCTCGTGGTGGGCGTTCTCGCCGTCGACCCCGACGTGCAGCGTCAGCCCGGCGTTCATCGCCAGCGAGTAGGCGAAGTGGCGGGCCATATCGCTCGTGAAGTCGCCGATCCGGGACTGGGAGAAGGACCCCTCGAACTCGAAGTGCGGCCGCCCGCTGACGTCGACGACGACGTCCGCGACCGCCTCGTCGAGCGGGACCCGCCGGTCGGCGTAGCGGACGATGCCGCGCTTGTCGCCGAGCGCCTCAGCCAGGGCCTCCCCGAGGACGATCGCGACGTCCTCGACGGTGTGGTGGTCGTCGATCTCCAGGTCGCCGTCGCAGCGGACCGTGAGGTCGAAGAGGCCGTGCTTGGCGAACGACTCCAGCATGTGGTCGAAGAAGCCGATCCCCGTCTCGACCGCGCTGTCGCCGTCGCCGTCGACCGCCAGCGTGAGGTCGATCGTCGTCTCGGCCGTCTCGCGGGTGACGGCGGCCTCTCGGGCCGCGGCGTCGCCCTCGTCGGCGTCGGTGTCGGTCATACCGGCGAATCGACGCGCGCGCCTATGATCGTTGTGCCTCTCTCTCGGGACCGCACGGCGCGCCCGCCGTCCGAAAGTGGTACGTCGCGGGCGAGCGAGGCTCAGGTATGCGCATCACCGTCCCCAACAAGGGCCGCCTGCACGACCCGAGCGTCGACCTGCTGGAACGGGCGGGGCTCCACATCGAGAGCGCCGCGGACCGGAAGCTCTACGCCGACACCGTCGACCCCGAGGTGACGGTGCTCTTCGCCCGCGCCGCCGACATCCCGGAGTACGTCGCCGACGGCGCCGCCGCGGTGGGGATCACCGGCCGCGACCAAGTCGTCGAGTCGGGCTGTGACCTCGTCGAGCTGGTCGACCTGGAGTTCGGTCGGTGTCGCCTGGTCCTCGCCGCGCCCGAGGAGGGCGAGATCACGTCTCCCGAGGACCTCGCGGGCGGCAGCGTCGCGACGGAGTTCCCGCGGATCACCCGCGGGTACCTGGAGCGAGAGGGCATCGACGCCGACGTCGTGGAGGTGACGGGCGCGACCGAACTGACGCCGCACGTCGAGATGGCCGACGCCATCGTCGACATCACCTCGACGGGGACGACCCTCCGGATGAACCGCCTTGCCGTGATCGACGAGGTGCTCGACTCCTCGGTCCGGCTGTACGCCCACCCGGACTACGCCGACGACCCGAAGGTCGAACAGCTGGTGACGGCCTTCGAGTCGGTGCTCGCGGCCGAGGACAAGCGCTACGTGATGATGAACGTCCCCCGCGAGCGCCTCGGCGACGTCCGCGAGGTCATTCCGGGACTGGACGGCCCGACGGTGATGGACGTCGCCGGCGACGACACCGTCGCGGTCCACGTCGTCGTCGACGAGCGCGACGTCTTCGAGGTCGTCAACGACCTCAAGGCGGTCGGCGCCTCCGGAATCCTCGTCACCGAGATCGAGCGGCTCGTGGAGTAGGTCGCGGCGCCCCAGAGCGCCCCGCGTGCCAGATCAGCCGGGCGCGCTCTGGATGATCGCCAGCACGCCGAAGAGGATCGTCCCGAGGATGACGCTGACGACGAAGTGGATCAGCGTGATGTACGCCGACAGGCGGCGCGACTCGCCGTAGAGGAGGTAGATCGCGACCCCGTCGAGGGCGAGCGCGACGGCGAGCGCCGCAAAGAGGGCCGGCGGGCTGTTCCGCGCGAACGCCGCCGCGAGGACGCTCACCACCGCCGGGATCGGGCCGACGACGAACGCGTTGCGGACGGGCACGTCGCCGAGGACGTTGCGGGCGGCGATGTGCGCCGTCACCGAGAGGAAGACCGCGAAGGACGCGAACGTGCCGGCGATCGCGATCGGGGTCGCGGGGGACGACTGAAGCGGGATCGAGAGCGGGGCGGGAGTTACCATCGGGCGTGAGACGAAACCGGGGCCTCATAGCGATTGCTCTCACTGTTTACCGCCGAAGGCCACCCCCGGTGACGGCGTCGGCGGTAAGAGACGAGAGTAATCACTATCAGTCGTCCAGCAGGCCGAGTTCGCTGAGGCGGGAGGTGATGACGTCGACGGCCTCGCGGGCGTCGTCGGGCTCCTTGCCGCCGGTGATGACGAGCTTGCCGGAGCCGAAGAGCAGCGCCACGACCGAGGGCTCGTCGAGGCGATAGACGAGGCCTGGGAACTGCTCGGGCTCGTACTCGATGTTTTCGAGGCCGAGGCCGATGGCGATGGCGTTGAGGTTCAGATTGCGGCCCAGATCCGCAGAAGTGACGATGTTCTGGACCGTGATCTCGGGCTCGTCGTCGACGGGGATCTGGAGGTCTCGCAGCTTCTCGAAGACGATGTGGAGGCTCTCGTGGACGTCGTCTGTGGACTTCGCACCGGTGCAGACGATCTTGCCGGAGCGGAAGATGAGGGCGGCGGACTTGGGCTCTTGGGTCCGGTAGACGAGGCCCGGGAACTGCTCGGGGTCGTAGTCGGCCCCTTCGAGGTCCATCGCGACGCTCTGGAGGTCGAGCTCCTGGCCGATCCCCGTGGAGGCGACGACGTTTTCGATGTTGATGGTGTCCTTGGGATCGCTCATAGACGACTTAAATCTCGTATTTAAGGTTTAAAAAGGTTGGTGCGCGGATCGACGCGCCGACGGGGGGCGTCAGCGACCGGTCGGAGCCGGCAGTCGACACGCTGATTGGCGACCGGAGCGAGGTGGGAGCGTGTACTACCTGGAGCTCGCGGGCGAGGCGGGAGACGAGGCCTTCGCCGCGGTGGAAGCCGAGCGCGCCGCGGCCTCGGCCGTCGAACGGGTCGCGCCCGGCCTCGCGACCGCCCGCGGGATCCGCGCCGATCGCGTCCCGACGCTGGCGTACACCCGCCGCGTCTCCGAACTGGTCGGCCGGACCGACGCCGACGTCGCGAGCGCGGTCGCGGTGCTGGAGGCGGCGTCGTTCGACCGCTCCGGGACGGTCGCCGTCCGCGCACGGGACGTCCGCGCGACGGCCGACGTGAGCACGTCGGCGGCCGAGCGGGAGCTCGGCGGCGTCCTCGTCGACCGGGGGTTCGACGTCGATCTCGACGATCCCGACCACGTGCTTCGCGTCTGTTTCGCCGACGACGTCTGTCTCGTGGGCTGGGCCGTCGCCGAGCGCGACGCCGCCTTCGGGTCGCGGGCGCCGACTGATCGGCCGTTCTTCCAGCCCGGGAGCATGGCGCCGATGGACGCCCGCGCGTACGTAAACCTCGCCGGCGGCCCCGCGCTCCCGGACGCGACCGTCGTCGACCCGATGTGCGGGACCGGGGGGCTGCTCGTCGAGACCGGGCTCGTCGGCGCGCGGGCCGTCGGCTCCGACGCGCAGGCGAAGATGGCGTCGGGGGCGGCGGAGAACCTCGCGCACTACCTCGGCGACGGCGCGGCGGTCGCAAGCGCGAACCCGGACTGGGCCGTCGTCCGCGGCGACGCCACAGCGCTTCCGTTCGCCGACGACGCCGCCGACGGCGTCGTCTTCGACGCGCCGTACGGCCGCCAGTCGAAGATCGCCGGCCACGAACTCGAAGACCTGGTCGCGGGCGCGCTCGCGGAGGCCGCGCGGATCGCGCCCTCCTGCGTGCTCGTCGCCGACCGCTCGTGGACGGACGCCGCTGAGGCCGCCGGCTGGCGGGTCGACGAGCGGTTCGAGCGCCGCGTCCACCGGTCGCTCGTCCGGCACGTCCACGTCCTGGAGCGGTGATAGGCAGTTCAGGGCCGCGATCAGGACCGCAGCAGCCACCCGAAGACGAGCGGCGCGAACAGCAGCGTCAGCGGGATCAGGATCCAGACCTGGCCCGCGAGCACGTCGTACTGCGCGACAGTTTCGCTCACGGGTGTCCCCTCCAGATGGCCGACGAGAAACTCGAAGCCGACCGTGAGGACCGTCCAGCCGGCCCCGATCGCGAGCAGTTCCGCCGGCGAGTAGTCGACGGTCGCCGTCGCGAAGAACGCCCCCGAGACGGCGAGGATCGCCGCCACGAGGAGCGCGGTGCTGAGGACGTGACCGGGGTACTCGCCGATCCGAGGGACCAAAACGAGCTCTCGGAAGACGCCGTTCGAGACCGCGACGATCGCCATCAGGATCCAGACGGCGAGCGGGTCGAGCGCGGGCGCGGGGACGGAGAGAGCGAGTGTGGTCATCGTCGATCACCCGTCGATAGGGCGCCCGCGAGGAAAGCCGAGTCGGTGGTCGTCACCGGGTGAGAACCGTCAGCCAGGGACCGAACCGCCCATCTGACCCGCTTATCGCTCCCGCGCGGCGACGATCGACTCGCCCGCGCGGACGCGGTCGCCCTCGGCGACGAGGAGGTCCGCGCGGTCGTAGGCGGGCGGCAGCAACACGTCGGCGCGGGAGCCGAAGTCGATGTGACCGATCCGCGCCGCGCGGGCGAGGTCGTCGCCCTCGGCGACGTAGGGGTGGATCCGCCGGGCGAACGCGCCCGCGATGAGGGAGATTTCGGCCGGGCCCTCGTCGGTCGCGACCGCGACGTCGACGCGCTCGTTGCGCTCGGAGTCCTTCGAGAACGCCGGGCGGTGAGCGCCCGATCGGTGGCTGACGCGCTCGATTCGGCCGTCGAAGGGGCCGCGGTTCACGTGGACGTCGGTGACGTTCATAAACACGCCCACGCGGAGTTGGTCGCCCTCCTCGCGGACGACCGAGACGCGCCCGTCGGCGGGCGAGACGACGCCCGGGCCCGACGGCTGGCGCTCGGGGTCGCGGAAGAACCACGCGACGAAGCCGCCGACCGCGAGCGCGACGAGCGCGAGGGGGAACGCGAGCGGGGCCAACACCGCGGCCGCCGCGAAGGCCGGGACGGCGAACCGCCGGACGCCGGGGGCAAAGCGCATCGGTCAGGCGAGCGCCTCCCCGTCGAGTTCGCGCTGGCCGCCGGTCCACGCCGCGAGCAGGTGGGTGAGGTGGAGCCGCGCGTCGTTGCCCTCCGCGAGGTCGAGGTCGACCGCGCCCGCGAGGCGGTGCAGACGGATCAGGTTCGACTCGCCGAACGCCTCGGGATAGGTGTCGGCGACGCGGAGCAGTTCCGAGAGAAGTTCCTGACCGCCGAAGCCGCGGTCGTCGAGGAGCTCGGTGAGTTTGTCGCGGGCGTCGCCGACGTCTCCCCGAGCGGCCGAATCCAGCACGGCCTTCAGTTCGTCGTCGTGACCCGCCTCGGAGAGCGCCGTCTGAGCCGACTCGACCGTGATCTCGCCGTCGCCCTCGACGGCGGCGTGCTGGGCCGCGAGAACGGCGTACCGGAGGTCCCCGTCGGCCTTCGAGGCGACGAGGTTCAGCGCCATCGGGTCGGCGTCGACC
The DNA here is from genome assembly GCF_051195055.1 of Halobellus sp. EA9. Taxonomy (NCBI): domain Archaea; kingdom Methanobacteriati; phylum Methanobacteriota; class Halobacteria; order Halobacteriales; family Haloferacaceae; genus Halobellus; species Halobellus sp. EA9. Next base: position 156,368 of record NZ_JBNTJW010000004.1, read on the forward strand.
TCCTCGCGGTCGGCGATCTCGACGAGAACGTCCTCGATCTCGTCGGTCGTCGGTGCGCGGACCGGGATCGGGAAACAGCGCGAGCGGATCGGCGGGATCAGCTTCGAGGGCTGACGCGTCGTGATCACGAACTGGGTGCTCCGGTGGTACTGCTCCATCACGCGGCGGAGCGCCTGCTGGAAGTCCTCGCGGATGGTCTCGGCGTTGTCGAGCAGCACCGTCTTGTACGTCCCCGAGGCGGGCTGGTACGACGCGAGCTCCTGCATCACGTGGGAGATCATGTCCCGCTTGGACCACTCCCGCTTGTACTTGTTCCCCTTGCCGCCGCGGCGGTACTGCTTGGAGAACTCCGTCTGCCCCTGGAGGAAGCGCGAGAAGCGCGGGTCCTCGCGGATCTCCTTTTTCGTCCGGTCGAAGAAGTCAGCGACGTTGATCTCGACGAGGTCCGCGTCGGGATCCTCGTGGGCCTCGCGGGCGAGCGCGCGGACGGCCGCGGTCTTGCCGACGCCGGGCGGGCCCTGGACCACGAGGTTCATCGGTTCGTCGACCGTGCGGGCGAGCCGCTCGCGGACCTCCGACTGCGGGAGGTCGGAGACCGAGGGCGCGTGCGTGTCCGTCCACAGGGGCGCGTCCATCGACGGCAGGTAGTCGGCGGGGGGGTAAGAAACTCTCCCTCCGCGCTCGGCACGGCCGCAGACTGGGCGGCGCCAGCCGCTCAGGAACGGCGCTCGGATTCGGGTTCGCGCTCGCGGTCGAGTTCAGCGGACCCGGGCTCGGAATCGGTCCCTGCTCCGCTCGCCGTTTCGGACCTGTCGCGGCCGCGGGTGACGCGCTCGCGGGCGTTCTCGGGCGTGTCGGTCTCCAGGAGCACTTCGAGCTTCCGCTCGAACTGCGCTTCGGAGAGGTCGCCGCGGGCGTAGCGGTCGCGGAGGCGGTCGAGCGCGTCGTCGACGCCCTCGGACTCGTCCGCGCGGTCCGACCGCTCGTCGACTCGGCGCCGGCGCTCGGCCGACCCCGAGCGGTCGTCGGCCGCGTCGCGGGCGCGGTGTCCGCGGATCAGCGACACCAGGGGGACGACGACGGCGTACCCGATGACGAAGATGATCCAGAAGTCGACCGCCGCGAGGACCGGCACGCCGAACAGCGAGCCGAGGCCCGCCCCGAGGACCAAGAGCGCGGTGGCGCCGACGACCGGGTCGTCCGAGTCCGCCGGGTCCCGGTCGCTCCACCACCGCTCGCTCCGCGAGGCGTCGCGCCGCTCGCTCATAGTCGAGGTGTCGGGAGAGCGAGGGAAAGGTGTATCGCCGCCGCGGCCGTCGCTCGGAGGGCGTCGAGGCGGCCGATCCGACACGCGTTTACCACGCCGACGCCGAGGACGGGTATGTCGATGCGCGTGACGTTCCTCGGGACGGGCGGGGCCGTGCCGACGACGGAGCGAGCGCCGAGCGCGTTCCTCGTCGAGCGCGAGGGCGAGCGGCTGCTGTTCGACTGCGGCGAGGGCACCCAGCGGCAGATGATGCGGTTCGGCACCGGCTTTGCGGTCTCGCACGTGTTCGTCACGCACCTCCACGGCGACCACGTCCTCGGGATTCCGGGGCTGATCCAGACCCTCGACTTCAACGACCGCGAGGAGCCGATCGCGATCCACGGCCCGCCCGGGTCGAAGGGCCACCTCAAGGACCTCGTCGAAGCCGGCGGCTACCGGCCCGGCTTCCCGGTCACCGTCCACGAGGTCCGGCCGGGCGGCGTCGCGCTCGACGGCGACGACTACGAGGTCCGGACATTCCCGACCGAACACCGGAGCAGCAGCTCGATGGGCTACGCGCTCGTCGAGGACGACCGCCGCGGTCGGTTCGACCGGGAGAAGGCCGAGGAACTCGGCGTGCCCGTCGGCCCGAAGTTCGGCAGGCTCCACGACGGCGAGCCCGTCGAACTCGACGACGGGACCGTCGTCCGGCCCGAGCAGGTCGTGGGCGAGCCCCGGCCCGGGCGCAAGTTCGTCTACACCGGCGACACGCGCCCCGTCGATGCGGCTGTCGAAGTGACGGACGCGCCGGACCTGCTGATCCACGACGCCACGTTCGCCGCGGAGTGGGCCGACCGCGCGAGACAGACCGGCCACTCGACGGCCCGTGAGGCGGCCGAGATCGCCACTCGCGCGGGGGCGAAGCGACTCGCGCTCACGCACGTCTCCTCGCGGTACGCCGGGGACGCGAGTCCGATCGAACGGGAGGCAAAGGAGGCGTTCGCGGGGGAGTCGGCCTTCGTCCCCGACGACGGACAGAAGGTCGAGGTGCCGTATCCCGACGCCGACGAGGGGTGAGCGGCGGCTCCGCGGGGAAGTAGCGAACAGCCGGCAGCGGCGGTCCCGCGCGGGCGTGCCGGACAACCGCTGACCGGCGCGGGGCGAGCGTTACGTCACGGCCGCGTTGGCTTCGTCTTCGTAAATAAACGCTCGCTGCCTCGTCGGCCGACCCCGGCGTGGCATATATATCTACACGCGACTAATCCGGTGACGTGAACGACCGGACGAGCGCACTCGACTCCCTCGTTTTCGGTGTGGACATCCAGAGCGGCGACGTCCGCGGCGACGCGCCCTCCTACGCGCTCGTGGCCTTCGACGGCGAGAACGTCGACCGCGACGTCGTCTCCCACCGGAAGCTCCGGCGCCTGCTCGACCGCGAGGAGCCCGCGATGCTCGCGACGGACAACATGTACGAGCTGGCGGCCGACAAGGACGAACTCGTCCACTTTCTCAGGACTATCCCCGAGGCGACGAAACTGGTGCAGGTGACCGGCGCCGAACGGCCCGAACCGCTCTCGCGGGTCGCCTCCCGCCACGGCGTCCCCTACGGCAAGAAACCGATGAAGGAGGCCGAGGCGGCGGCGCGGCTCGCGGCCGCCAACGTCGGCTACGAGGTGTCGGCCTTCGGCGACACCACGACCGTGAAGGTCGCCCGCGGGCGCTCGACCGGGAAGGGCGGCTGGAGCCAGGACCGCTACACCCGGCGGATCCACGGGTCGGTGAAGCGCCGCGCACGCGAGGTCACAGAGCGGCTCAAGCAAGCCGACCTCGACTTCGAGAAGGACGTGACAGAGAAGTACGGCGGCTACGCCAACGCCGTCTTCACCGTCGAGGCGCCGCCCGCGGACATCCCGCTCTCGGAAGGGCGCTCCGGCGACACCCGGGTCGAGATCGAGCGCGAGCGCCGGGACGGCATCGAGTTCGAGCCGCTCGTGAAGCGCCGCGATCACGTCTTCGTCGGGATCGACCCCGGGACCACGACCGCGGCGGCGGTCGTCGGCCTCGACGGGAGCGTCCTCGACGTCTACTCCACGCGGACGGCCGACACCGCCGACGTGATCGAGTGGCTGATCGAGCGCGGCCGGCCGGTCGTCGTCGCGGCCGACGTGACGCCGATGCCCGAGACGGTCGAGAAGTTCCGCCGGAGCTTCGACGCCGCGGCGTGGACGCCCACTTCGGACCTCCCGGTCGACGAGAAGCTCCACCGGACGCGGGAGGCGTCCTACGAGAACGACCACCAGCGCGACGCGCTCGCGGCGGCGCTGTTCGCCTTCGACGACCACGAAGATCAACTGGACCGGATCTCACAGAAGGTGCCGCCGGACATCGAGCGCGGCGAGGTCGTCGCCCGCGTCGTCGCCGGCGAGGAGTCCGTCGAGGCCGTCCTGCGTGACCTCCGGGACGACGAGGACGAATCGGATGACGACTCCGAGCACCACGAGCGCGAACTCACAGAGGAAGAAGAGGAGATCCGTCGGCTCCGGACCCGCGTCGAGCGCCTGGAGTCCCACGTCGAGGACCTCAACGACACGATCGACGAGCGCGAGGCCGAGATCGACGAGTACGAGGAGAAGCTCTCGGAGGCCAAGCGCGAGGAGCGCCGCGAGGCCAGAGAGCGCCGCGAGGTGAAGCGCCTCGAACGCGAGAACGACCGCCTCGAACGGCGCGTCGACGAGCTCGAAGCGAAGAACGAAGCGCTCGACGAGAAGCTCGAACGGCTCAAGCGCCTCTGGAAGCTCGATCACTCGAACTTTTCAGATGTCGACACCGACGGCGACCTCGTCTCGGTGAAGGTGATCGAGCAGTTCACCCGCGACGCCATCCAGGCGGCCGACGAGCAGTACGGCCTCGCGGCCGGCGACGTGGTCTACCTCCGGGACGCCTCGGGCGCCGGGCGATCGACCGCGGAGCTCTTGGCGGAGATCGACCCGCGCGTCGTCCTGCGGTCCGGCGGGGGGCTCTCGGACGTCGCCGACCGAATCCTCTTCGAGCACGAGATCCCGGTCGCGCCCGCCGACGACGTCGCGATCCAGGAGGTCGACGAGCTCGCGGTCGCCAGCGAGGCCGACGTCGAGGCGGCGATCGACGACTGGGAGCGCCGCGCCGAAGCGCGCCGCAAGGAGCGGAAGGCCTCGATGGTCGATCAGATCATCTCCGAGCACCGCGCCGAGACCAGAAGCGAGTCGCGTTAGCCGTCCGTCCCGCGCCGTTCGACGTCGGCGCCCCGTCGCTCGAAGGCGTCGACCGCCCGCTCGAACGTCTCTTCGCCCGTCCCCGTGTACAGCGACGGGAGATTCACCCGTCGCTTCCGGACCGATCCGTCGACCGCGTACTCGACGACGAGCCGCGGCCGGGTCAGTCCCTTCGCGCCTCGAATCGCCGCGACGGACTCGACGTCTGCGAGTCGGATCCGGTCGGGCGACCGGAAGCCCCGGAGATACCCCGCGAGACGGAGCACGACGATGACGGCGACGACGCCCACGACCGGGAGCACGTCGCCCTCGTAGACCGCGAGGGCGAGCCAGCCGAGGCCGGTCGGGAAGGCGAGCGCGTAGCCCGCGAACACGGCCTTGCGCCACCGCGCGTCGCTCCGCCAGTAGTCATAGTAGAGCCCGCGCAGGTAGCCTCGCACGGACTCCTCGAAGCGGACGGCGCCGTCGTCGAAGCGCGCGATCCCGCGTTTCGTCCGGAACGAGTCGGGGACGGACACACGCGAACGGTCCGCCGCCGGCCACGTAGAAACGTCGGTGGCTGAAATCCGGATTGCAGTCAGTCTACCGCGCCTGCGGGCCCGTCTCGATCTCGTGCGGGGCGTCGGGCTGGCCGACGAAGTAGTAGATCACGAACCCGAGGAGCGGCAGGAGGAACGCGAGCGCGGTCCACCCCAGCGGGGAACCGCTCTCGCGGCCGTTGGCGTCGAGGTAGACCCAGCCGGGCAGCGCGATGTGCGCCACGAGGAAGTAGACCGCGAATCCGAAGAAGTACGCGAGCGTCCCCAGGTCGGCGATCACGAGCCACATCGCGAACAGCGGGACGAACGCCACGGCGACCAACCCTCCGAGGACGACGAGCGGCGAGCGAGTCGTAGCCATCGTCCTCCCTTGGATCCGCGCGGGTATGACGCTTTCCGGTCGGTCGGGGGCGACGCCGCGAGGACGGCGTCGGCGCCAACCCAGAAGTCATATGCCGCCGTCGCGACTCCCCTCCCGTATGGACGCCTACGACCTGATCACCCGGAACGTCTCCGAGGTGGTCACAGACGAGGAAGTGCGCGCGCTAGCCGACTCCCCGGACGGAAAGCGGGCGTACGTGGGCTACGAGCCCTCCGGCGTCCTCCACATCGGCCACATGCTGACCGCGAACAAGCTCATCGAGCTCCAGGAGGCGGGCTTCGAGGTCGTCGTCCTCCTGGCCGACGTCCACGCCTACCTCAACGACAAGGGGACCTTCGAGGAGATCCGCGAGACGGCGACGCGGATGCAAGAGCAGTTCGTCGCCTACGGGCTCGAAGCGTCACAGACGGAGTTCGTCCTCGGCTCGGAGTTCCAACTCGACGAGGAGTACATCCTCGACCTGCACGCGCTCGAACTGGAGACGTCGCTCTCGCGGGCCGAGCGCGCGATGGCCGAGATCGCCAGCGGCGACGGCGCGACCGTCGCCCAGGCCGTCTACCCGCTGATGCAGGCGCTCGACATCGTCTACCTCGACGTCGACCTCGCGATCGGCGGGATGGAACAGCGGAAGGTCCACATGCTCGCTCGCGACACCCTCCCGAGCATCGACGCCGACGCGCCGACCTGTCTGCACACGCCGCTGATCGCCGACCTGACCACCGGCGTCGGGAAGATGTCGAGCTCTGAGGGCCTTTCGCTCTCGATGGAGGATTCCGAATCGGACATCGAAGAGAAGGTCAACAAGGCCTACTGCCCGCCGACAGCCGACCCCGATCCGACCGACGACGGCGAGGAGCGCGAAAACCCCGTCCTCCAGATCTTCGAGTACCACGTCTTCCCGCGCTTCGGCGAGGTCGTCGTCGAGCGGCCCGAGAAGTACGGCGGCGACCTGACCTACGACGCCTACGCGGACCTCGAAGCCGACCTCGAATCCGGCGAGCTCCACCCGGCGGACGCGAAGGGCGCGCTCGCGACCTACCTGAACGATCTGATCGCGCCCGGCCGCGAGAAGATCCGCGAGCAGCGGAACTGAGGCCCAAGGAGTCATAGTGATTACTCTCACTGTTTACCGCCGAACGCCACCCCCGGTAACGGCGTTCGGCGGTAAGAGACGAGAGTAATCACTATCAGGCGTCCATCGCGGCTTCGAGCGTGAACGTGCCCTCGTAGAGCGCGGTCCCGACGACCACGGCGGCCGCGCCGGCCTCTCGGAGCGCGCGGACATCGTCGAGCGAGGCGACGCCGCCGGAGGCGACGACGGGGATGTCGACCGCCTCGACGACGCGCCGGGTCACGCCGGCCTGGACGCCCTCGTGTCGGCCCTCGACGTCGACGTCGGTGAAGAGGATCGCGCCGGCCCCGAGGTCCTCGTAGCGGGCGGCGGCCTCGGCGGGGTCGAGCCCCGTGCTCTCGGTCCAGCCCGAGACGACGACCTCGCCGTCCTTGGCGTCGAGGCTCACCATCACGCGGCCCGGATGCGACTCGGAGATCTCTCTCACCAGGTCGGGCTCCTCGACGGCCGCGGTGCCGAGGATCACGCGCTCGACGCCGCGGTCGAGCAGGTCCGTCGCGTCCTCGCGGGTCCGGATGCCGCCGCCGAGCTGGACCGGGACGTCGACGGCCTCGACGACGGCCTCGACGGCGTCTGCGTTCTGCCGCTCGCCCTCGAAGGCGCCGTCGAGGTCGACGAGGTGGAGCGTCTCCGCGCCCGCCTCGATCCACCGGCGGGCCGCCGCGACGGGGTCGCCGTAGCGCTTCTCGGTGCCGCGTTCGCCCTGGACGAGCTGGACGACCTCGCCGTCCTGCATGTCGACGGCGGGGACGACCTCGAAGGCGGGGAAGGAGTCGGTGTCGGACATAGCCGCCCCTCGGCGGGGCAGCGGCCTAAAGTCTCCGTCTCGGTCTCCGGAGCGGCGCAGTCGCTGGAGTGAGCGTCCGCGTGATCTCTCACTCCGTGAGCGGGAGCAGGATCCCGAACACGAACGGCGAGAGGAGCGCGAGCGCGACGCCGAGCCACTCCGCGTCGACGAGCAGGGCGTGCTCCCAGGCGGGGACCGCCATACCGGTGCTCGCGAGGGCGAACTCGCCGAGCGCGCCGAAGGCGAACAGGCCGAGACCGAAGAGGGTGCTGCGTTTCGTGAGCGTCGGGTAGTCGATGTCGCCGTAGCGTCCTGCCATAGTCGACTGATTCGGCAAGTCCGTCTTATCGGTTCCGTTCGGGCGGCGAGCGGAGAGCCGCGAGCGCCCGAACTGCTCGAAGTCCTCGTGTTCGGACTGGGATCGGCCGGGCTGTCCGTCGTCGGCGTCTCGGTCGAGCGCTTCGCCGTGGCGACCGCACAGGGCGGCGAGGTCGGCCTCGGAGCGTGGGCCGCCGTGATGGGCGCCGTCGCGCTGTACTTCGCGTACTACGTGGCGGCGGACAAGGTCGTGCCCGCGTGGAGCGAACTCAAGCGCGCGGCGGGCGGCGCGTCCGCCCGCACCGAGTGATCACGGCGGGCGACGGTCGCCCGTTCGCAATCGCTTTCACGACGGCCCGAGGAAGATCCCACGATGAAACTGTTCGGTTCGAGCGGCACCCGGGGCGTCGTCGGCGACGGCCTGACGCCCGAGTTCGTCCTCCGGGTCGCCCGGGCGGCCGGGACCGTCTGGGAGGCCGACCGCGCCGTCGTCGCGCGCGACACCCGGACGACCGGCGAGATGCTTTCGAACGCCGCCACGAGCGGGCTCCAGAGCGTCGGCGTCGACGTGGATCGGCTCGGCCCGACGCCGACGCCCGCGGCGGTCCGCTACGCCGGCACGCACGAACGGCCGGGCATCCTGATCACCGCCTCGCACAATCCGCCCGAGTACAACGGCGTGAAGCTCGTCGGCGCCGACGGCGTCGAACTCTCGGTTGCAGAGCTCGAACGGATCGAAGAGCACGTCCTCGGCGAGGAGTTCTCGACCGCGGCCTGGGACGCCGTCGGCGACGTGCGCGAGGTCGAGACGGCGAACCGCGAGTACGTCTCGGATCTGCTTTCCGCCGTCGACCGCGAGGCGATCGCCGCCGCCGACCTCACCGTCGCGCTCGATCCGGGCCACGGCGCGGGCGCGCTGACGAGCCCCGAGTTCTTCCGGGAGCTGGGCTGTGAGGTCGTCACGGTCAACGCGAACCCCGACGGCCACTTCCCCGGTCGGGACTCCGAGCCGGTCGGCTCGAACCTCACGGACCTCAAGTCGCTCGTCGCGGCCGCCGACGCGGACGTGGGGATCGCCCACGACGGCGACGCCGACCGCGCGGTCTTCGTCGACGAGACGGGGGCGTTCGTCCCCGGGGAGTCCTCGCTGGCCGCGCTCGCGGCCGAGGCGCTGGAGCCGGGCGACACCGCGGTCGCCGCCGTCAACGTCTCCCAGCGCCTCGTCGACGTCTGTCAGGCGGCCGGCGCCGACCTCGAACTGACGCCGATCGGCTCGACGAACATCATCACGCGGATCCGCGAGCTCCGCGCCGCCGGCGAGCACGTCCCCATCGCCGGCGAGGGCAACGGCGGGGTCTTCTTCCCGCCGTACTGGCTCGTCCGCGACGGGGCCTACGTCGGCGCGAAGTTCCTCGAACTCGTCGCCGAGCGCCCGGCGAGCGAGGTCGTCGCCCCCTACACCGACTACGAGAACGTCCGCGTGAACCTCGGCTACGAGAGCGAGGCCGAACTGGAGGCGATGCTGGCGGCGGCTCGCGAGTACGCCGAGGCGGCCGACGCCGAGCCGAACACGAAGGACGGCTACCGCCTCGACTACGGCGACGCGTGGGTGCTCGTCCGCCCCTCGGGGACCGAACCGAAAGTGCGGGTCTACGCCGAGTCGACGTCGCGAGCGGAGGCACAGGAGCTCGCCGACGAGGCCGCCGACGCGCTCCGCGAGGCGCGCGAGCGGGCGTAGCGGCTCGATCGGCTCATAGTGATTACTCTCGTCTCTTACCGCCGAACGCCGCTCCCGGTAACGGCGTTCGGCGGTAAACAGTGAGAGCAATCACTATCACAGTGCGAGCACGCCCAGCAGCGCACAGACCGCGCACAGCGCGAGCAGGACGAACCCGCGCTCTATGGAGACGTCGTCGCGGCGCCGTTCGGCGGCGTCGGACTCGGGGATCCGGTCCGGGTCGTCCGCCGGCCCGAGCCGGGCGAGCGCGTCCGAGCCCCCTCGGCCCGCGCGCCGGGTGAGGTGTTGGATCGCCCGACGCGTCCGGAGCGCCCGGGCGCCGAAGTAAAAAGACAGGAGCGCGGCCGCGAAGGCGACCGCCGAGACGACCACCATCAGCCCGGGCCCGTCTGTGCGGCCGCGGACTCGCTTTCGTCCAGCGCGGTCGCGAGCCGCTCGCGGGCGTCGCGGAGGCGGTCCAGCTCCGCCGCGACGGCGCCCGTCTGGACGCGCTCGCGGGTCTCGGCGTCGAGTTCCTCGTGGGCCCGGAGCGCGAATCGGAGGTCCGCGTAGTCCTCGCGGCGGGTCAGGTCCCGGACCTCTCGGAGCCGCGCGACCGTCTCCTCGCTCGCGAACCGACCGAGGAGCGAGATCGCCTCGACCGCCCACGCCCGGAGCGTCCCGGCGGAGGGCGGCGGCAGGGCGACCGAGAGCGGGTCGGCGGAGAGCCGTTCGAGGAACGTCCGGTGGACCGCGACGTTGGTCTGGAGCGCCGCCGGATCCTCGGCGTAGTGGTCCAGTTTCGAACCGGTGTACTCCGCGTACTCCAGGAGCGTCGGGATCGGCTCGTCGGCGTCGGGGCTCTCGCGGGCGAACTGTCGGAGGTCCCGCGGCGGCGAGCGGAAGTCCACGAGGGGGAACGACTCGGCGCGCTCCAGGAGGCCGATCACGGCCGCGATCGACGCCGACTCGTAGAACGTCGCGAACTCTTCGCGGACGGCCTCGTTGTACGCGGCGATCGGTTCGCGGAGCTCCTCGACGGGGGCGTCGAGGTCGGCGTCGGCGAAGGCCAGCACCTCCTCGCGGGACTCGATCGCGTCGTCGAGGTCCGAGAGCCGGAGTTTGGCGTCCCGGCGCGCCTTCGAGAGGGCCTCTTTCGTCTCCTCTCGCCGGTCGAGGAGGTCGACGTACTCGCCCGCCGGTTCGAGGTCCGCGCGGGCGCCGGCGAAGTCGTCGTCGCTGAGGCGGCGGCGGTCCATCCGCTCGGCGGCCGCCTCGAAGGCCTCGCTCGCGGGGACCGACTCGGGCAGGTCCTCGACGAGCCCGAGGAAGCGGTCCTGGAACTCCACGTAGGCCTGGAAGTCGCCCGTGCCCGTCGCGGAGTCCTCGTAGCGGTCGAGCAGGCGGACGGCCTTTCGGTAGGCGTCGGCGGCCTCGACGACCGAGTCCTCGCCGACGTCAGCGATGCGCTCTTCGACCGCGTCGCGCCGCTCCCGCGCCTCGCCGAGCGCGTCGAGGCAGTCCTCGACGTCGGCGAGGAGCGCTTCCATCCGCGCTTCGGGGTCGGCCTCGGCGTCGGCGTCGACCGATTCGGATCCGGACATCGGACTCACTCGTAGACCGCGTCGGGGTCGAAGACGCGCTCGCCGACGGTCTCGCCGTCGACCGTGCGGTAGAAGCACGAGCGGTGGCCCGTGTGGCAGGCGCCGCCGGTCTGGTCGACGAGGTAGAGGAGCGTGTCGGCGTCGCAGTCGACGCGGATCTCCCGCACGTCCTGGGTGTGGCCGCTGGTGGCGCCCTTCTCCCAGAGCTCCTCGCGGCTGCGTGAGTAGTAGTGCGCCCGGCCGGTCTCGCGGGTGCGTTCGAGCGCCTCGGGCGAGACGTACGCCAGCATCAGCACCTCACCGGAGTCGGCGTCCTGTGCGACGGCGGGGACGAGGCCGTCCTCGCCGAAGTCGACCGCGACGTCATCTGTCATTGCTCCGATGTCGGCGAGGGCGGCCGATAGGTCTTTTGCCCCCGTCGGCGGGGGCGTCCCCTACACGATGCCCAGCGCGCCGAGCACGCCGAAGACGACGTCGCCGTAGGTGAACGCGACGACGGTGCCGACGAACATCGGGACGATGAACGGGATGCCCGGCGAGATCCACACCCGGTCGCGCTCGGCGACGATCGCGAGGCCGCCGCGGAGCTTCTCGGGGGTCGTGCCGTACGCCGAGCCCTCGATGTCGTCGAGGAACGCCTCGGCGCCCCACTCGTCGTCCGGGTCGACCGCGACGGGCTCGGCGTCGCCGTCGGTCGGTTCTGGCTCCGGTGTCGCGTCGGCTTCCTCGCCTCCGTCGCCTCCGTCGCCGACGGCGCCGTCCGTGGCCGGATACGTCGCGTCGATGCTCGCCGGATCGCGGAACGCCTCGGGATCGTCGCGGAGGTCCGAGAGCGACGCGCCGCGCCAGCGGAGGTACATCCGCAGGGCGTCGAGGTCGAGGCCGGACCTCGAAAAGCCGTCGGGCGTCTCGAAGAGCCGGCCGTGCGCCGTCGAGAGGTCCGCGACGCCGACCCGGCGGCCGAGGAAGCCAACCGGGAACCGGAAGTCGCCGTCCAGCAGATTCCGCCCCGCGATGCCGAGCGGGTAGGCGATGGCGAGGACGACCGTGTTCGTGAGGACGGTCATCGAGAAGACCCCGAGCGTGGTCACGACCACCGGGAGCGTAAAGCCCGAGAAGTAGTACGTCGGGAAGGTCGGGAGCAGGATGGCGATGGTGATGAGCGCCTTCGCGTCGGCGCCGCCGAAGCCGCCGACCAGCCAGAACAGGTAGGCGATCGGCGCGACGACGAAGAGGCTGATCGCGACGCGGACGAAGAACAGCAGGTCGCCCGGCGCCGCAAGCGAGAGGTGCGAGAGCGCGTCCCACGCGAGGAGCGCGACGCCCAACGCGACGAGGGGGTACCAGGTCCGGCTGGGCACCCGCCGCGTCTCGACGTCGCGCCACGCCGCCCACCCCAGGACGGGCACGACGACCAGGCGGAGGATGTCGGGTACGCTGGCGAACATACAGGGGAAGCGAACCCGGGGGAGTTGTAGTTTGCGTCTGACGGCCCCGCGCTCGGCTACCGACCGAGGAGCGCCGAGAGCCGTTCGTACCCGCCGCGGTACGCGAAGAGATACCCCAGCGGGACGGCGACGGCGGCCGCGAGGCCGACGAAGTACAGCTGCGAGAACGGGTCCGGCGGGAACAGCAGCGCCGCGGCGAGGTCGGCGGCGATGACCGCCGCGAGGAAGGAGGTTCCGAAGCGCACGAGCCGTTCGTCCGTCCGAACTCTCTCCTTTTCCCTCGCCTACTCGGAGTCGTCCAGCCCGAAGACGTTGCGGTGCTCCGCGCGGAGCTCCGAGAGGTACTCCTCCAAGACCGCCGAGAGCTTCTCGTCGTCGACGATGACCGCCGTCAGGCGCTCTGCGGGGTTCTCGGGGAGCTCAATCCGGAAGTCGCCGTCCTCGTAGAAGGGCTCGGACTCGTTGAGGATCTGCTGGTCGATGGCGTGGATCAGCTCGGAGTCGTACTGCTCGTTCATCGTCTCGAAGGCGTTCTTGTACGCGCGCTGGAGCTCGGCGAAGTAGTTCGCGTACTTGTCTTCGAACTTCTCGGGGTCGAAGTCGGCCATACGCACTCTTGGCTGCGGCCGGTACAAACCGGTTTTGTGTCCTGGCGGTAGGCGGCGAAGGCCGTTTCCGGAATGAGTCCCCAGGTATTTGGAGTGTCCGAAACTGATCGCCGGTATGACCGTCGCCGGAAGTTTGAGCGGGCTCGAAGTCGCACTTCGACTGCTCGCTGGCGTCGCGCTGATCCTCGCGAACGGCTTCTTCGTCGCCATCGAGTTCGCGCTCACGCGCGTCCGGCAGTACCCCGAATCCGAGTTCGACGAGCCGGGGCTGCGCCGGGCGTGGGAGATGACCGACGACCTCGAAATCTACCTCACGAGCTGTCAGGTCGGGATCACCGCCTCCAGCATCGCGGTTGGGATCGTCGCCGAGCCGGCGCTGGCGGCGCTCTTCGATCCGTACTTCGAGTCGACGGTGCTCGCGTCGGTCGGCGCGGGCGGCATCATCGCGTTCTTGATCATCAATCTCCTGCACCTCACCCACGGCGAGCAGACGCCGACGTACCTGGGCGTCGAGCGGTCGAAGTTCGTCGCGCGCCACGGCGCGACCCCGCTGTACTGGTTCGCGAAGCTCATCGCGCCGATCATCGCCGTCGGCGACGGCGTCGCCAAGTGGACGCTCAAGCTGTTCGGCGTCGAGATGACGGGCGCGTGGCTGGAGGCCGAGACCGACGCGATCGAGTCGCGGGCGGACCTCCGGCACGAACTCGGGTCGGTCCTCGAACGCGGGGACCTGCCCGAAGAGCGCCGCGAGGAGGTGCTCAACGCGCTCGACGTCGGCGAGCGGGCATCGCGGACTCGATGACCCCGGTCGAGGAGATCGTCTTCCTCTCCACCGAGATCCCGATCGAGGAGAACCTCGACCGGATCGGCTCGAACCCCCACACGCGCCTGCCGCTCGTCGGCGCGGATCCGAGCGACTTCCGCGGGATCGTCTACGTGCCGGCGGTCGTCGGGAACGTGGACGCGCTCCGGGAGGGACGACGAGCCTGGCGGAGATCGCGGCGCCGCCGATGACGCTGGCGGCGGACACGCACATCAGCGACGCGGTCGATCAGTTCCAGGTCGAGCGCCAGGAGCTCGCCCTGGTCGTCGAGGACGGCGACGTGGTCGGGCTCTTGACCGCGACCGACGCCTTCGAGGCCGTGGTGGGCGACCTGGAAGACCCGCTCGACGTCGAGGCCGACGGCAGCGACTATCACCCGGTCTCGCCCGACGGGAGCGGGTGAAAGAGCGCGAGAGCGCGCCGCCGCCCGCGGTCGAGGTCGGCGCCGCAGATGCCACCGTATTTGTGGGTCGGCGTTGATGGGTCCGTATGTTCGACGACGTCCTCTTCCCGACCGACGGGAGCGGCGGTGCCGCCCGAATCCTCGATCACGTCCTCGACCTGGCCGAGGCGCACGACGCCACGCTGCACATCCTCTCTGCTGCACAGACCGACAGCGACGCCCTGACGCGGGGGCGCGAGGACATCGCCGCGGAGATCGAATCGCGAGCGCGGGCGGCCGTCGACGCGGCCGCCGACCGCGCCGCCGACCGCGGGGTCGAGACCGTCAGAGCCGTCGAGACCGCCGCGCCCGCCGACGCCATCGTCGCCTACGCCGCCTCGGGTGGCGACGACGATGACGGCGGCGTCGACCTGATCGCGATGCCGACCCACGGCCGCACGGGGATCGAGCGGCTGCTCCTGGGGAGCACGACCGAGCGCGTCGTCAGGCGCTCTCCCGCGCCGGTCCTCGCAGTAGGTCCCGACGAGGATCGGGAGCTCGCGTACCCGTACGAGCGCGTGCTCGCGCCGACCGACGGGAGCGCCTGCGCGGACGTCGCCGTCGGCCTCGGTGCCGACCTCGCGGCCGCGACGGACGCCCGCCTCGACGTCCTCTCGGTCGTCGACGTGGCGCACCTCGGCCTCGACGCCCGCGTCGACCTCCAGATCGAACAGCTGGAAGCGAACGCCGAGCGGTTCGTCGAGAGCGGCGTCGACCTCGCAAGCGACGCGGGCGTCGCCGAAGAGGCCATGGCGAGCGAGGTCGTGACCGGCACCTCGGCGCACCGCGAGATCAACAGGTACGTCGCCGAACACGACGTGGATCTGATCGTGGTCGGAACGCACGGCCGCACCGGCGTCGACCGCTACCTCCTCGGCAGCGTGACCGAGAAGCTCCTCCGGACGGCGTCGGTGCCGGTGCTGACCGTGCGACGTCCCGATGACGACGGGGACGAGGTGTAGCGCCTCGCGAACGCGGGAGAAGAACCGGGGGAAACGCCGGCTCATCAGGTCTCTTCGCCGTCGGCGGCTTCAGGGTCGTCGGGGGTTCGCTCCTCTATCTCGGCCTCGACGCGCTCTTCGACGCGCTCGTCGACCTGCTCTTGCACCTCTTCGTCGACGGTCTCTTCGACCCGCTCTTGGACCTCCTGGTCCAGCCGTTCGTCGACGCGTTCCTGAACCTCTTCGTCGACGGTCTCTTCGACGCGGGCTTCGACTTCCTCGTCGACCGTCTCCTCGACGCGCTCTTCCACCTCCTCGCCGACCTGTTCGTCGACCGTCTCCTCGACGCGCTCCTCGACTTCCTTGCCGACCTGCTCTTCGACCTCCGCTTCGACTTGCGTCTCGGCCTCGCGGGAGACGGCCTCCTCGAGGATGCGCTCGTAGATCGACATCTTCTCCCAGACGCGGAGGAGGTAGCCGACGACGAGACCGCCCTCGAAGGCTGCCACGCGCGGGTCGACGCGGAAGACGAGATAGACGAAGCCGGCGATGAAGAGCGCGCCGTAGAGAAGTTCGATGTGGAACTGCGTCTCGCGACCGCGGAACCGTCCGGTCAGCGTGCCCAGTATCATCGTTGAACGGGACTACACCGTTCGTCGACTAAAGTAAACCGCCGGACTGCAAACGGGACGCGCCGACGACACCGTCACGTCAGGAGATGCAACCGTTCCGCGGCCTCGAACGCCGCGAAGGCGATCACGCCGGCGACCGTCGGCGTCGCGATCCACGTGGTGACGATCCGCTTCGTGACGCCGGGGTCGAAGAGGTCGAGCCGATCGGCCGCCTGGGTCTCGCGCTCGGCGGCGGTGAGTCCTTCGGGACGCGCGATCGCGCGGAGGGGGATCCGACGGCTGGCGCGCCCCCAACCGAGACCGATCACGCACGAGGTCAGCGTGACGGCGAGGCTGGCGGGGATACCGGCCCAGCTGAGACCCGTGATGATCGAGGCGGCGATCGTCTCGACGACGAGCGAGCCCTCAAGCGAGAGGTCGGTGATGTCCTCGCCGACGGTCTCCATCGTCCGCGTCCCCAGGGTGAACGCCCCGACCCCGATAGCGACGCCGCCCAGGAGGACGCCCGGCGTCATCGCCAACTTGCCGGACCCGACGAGCGGCGCGACGGCGTTCGCGGTGTTCGACGCGCCCGCGGAGAACGCCATATAGCAGCCGATGCCGATGACCACCACCCGGGCGAGCCAGTCGTTCTCCTCGGAGAAGTCCAGCCGCGCGACGATCTCGTCGTAGAAGTACCGGCCGACGAACGCACAGAGCCAGAACGCCAGGATCGGCGAGACGATCCACCACATCACGACGACGCCGACCGTCCCCCAGTCGAGAACGCCGAGCGCGGATCCCATCCCGACGACGGCGACGACGGCCGTCTCGCTCGTGCTGACGGAGACTTTGAGGACGTTTCCGAGGAGGATCCCGAGCCCGATGAACAGCAGGACGCCGATCGAACTGAGGGTCGTGAACGACTCCGGCGGCACGAACTCCGAGCCGAGCGTGTGGACGACGTTCGTGCCGACGGTCACCCCGCCGAGGAGGACGAACACGGCCATCAGCCCGGACGCCTGCCGCATCGAGAGGATCCCGCTCCCGGTTGCGGGGCCGAAGGCGACGCCGGTCGAGGAGCCGCCGATGTTGATGCCGACGAAGGCGGCCACGGCGATGCCGATCAGGAACAACGCGGATGGCATCGTTCGCTGGTG
The DNA here is from genome assembly GCF_051195055.1 of Halobellus sp. EA9. NCBI lineage: Archaea > Methanobacteriati > Methanobacteriota > Halobacteria > Halobacteriales > Haloferacaceae > Halobellus > Halobellus sp. EA9. The sequence continues at coordinate 173,377 of NZ_JBNTJW010000004.1, forward strand.
AAAGGGACAACTCAAAGCGGCTGTTCGTTAGCGCCGATTCGACCGACAGCGACCGCCCGGGGTGACGGGCGATCCGTGACGCGGCGAACTCGGAGAACCCGACCCGCCGTCGCGGGACCGACCACGTCGCGGTCGAGGCCGTTACCCCTCGATGGGGATGGTCTGGCCGTGGGTGTCGCCCTCCGCTTCGAGCGGGAGCGTCACTTCGAGGACGCCGTTGGTGTAGGTCGCCGTGATGGCGTCCTCGTCGACGTCCTTGGGGAAGCGGAGGCGTCGGTGGTACGTCCGCTTGCGGCCGCGCTCCTCGTTGACGTGTTCGGCCGCGATATTCAGGACGCCGTCGTCCCACGCGAGGTCGATGTCCTCGCGCGTGAACCCCGGCATCTCGACCGCGAGGACGAACTCGTCGTCTTCCTCGTACAGTTCGTAGTCGGTACTCCCGGCGTCACCGAAGATACGGGACGGGAATTCGAGGCCCTGCATCCAGGAACTGGCGGGATCAGTCGGCAGCGCCATTGCTGATCACCTCAGTTCCACATGGTACTTGTGCGCGGTTCGTAATAAAAATTATTGTTATTTGATAGTTTGTCAAAACTGGCGAATGCAGGGACAGCAGTTCAGTGGATGCGTTCCATTTTGTATAGCGTTATATGATTTGTACGCTGTGACATCGGTCGGAGCGCCGATCACCAGGATCAGCGACAAAGCGCCCGAAGAGGGTCGAGAGAACGCGTTCCGTAGACGAGCGGTAGATCGTCGGGCGCCGTGAGGGATCTGGTCGCCGTTCAACGGGGCAGTCGGCGACGTCGTCGTCTGATCGAGACGAAGTCCCCGATCCCGCCGATCGAGTGCGACTCGCCGTCGCGCATCTGTGACCCCCGCTCGAATCGACAGCGAGGAGCACCGGATCCAAAGCGCGAGAAAAACGCTCGAAGGAATGGAGACGTGATCAGTACAGAACAGGGCTATCGGTCCTCTAGTCCTAAAATAAATCTCATAATGCTATATCGAATCCAAATGCGCATCTCTCCATCCCTAACATCCTAGAGAGAGTTCGTCCTCAGGACAGCTGCTCGCCGACGATACGGTCGGCCTCGGCGACGAACTCGACCTGCGTCCCAGCGGGGATCGTCGCTCCGGCCGCGACGTCGTGACCGCCGCCGTCGCCGCCGACCGCGCGGGACGCCTCGCGCATCACCCGCGAGAGATCCAGGCCCTCCCGGACGAGCACGTGCGACCCGCGCGCGCTCACCTTGATCTCCTCGGCGGACTTCTCGGCGAAGGCGATGATCGGAATGTCGCCGCGGATCCCCGAGGCGCCGACGGCCATCCCCGCGACGATCCCGACGATGGTCTCGCGGATGCGCGTGCCCGCGTCGAACCACTGGAGGTGCTCTTCGACGGTCGTCCCCTCGTTTTTGACCCACTGGAGCCCCTCCGAGAGGTTCCGGCGGTGGTTCCTGAGCAGCGTGCGCGCGCGGTCGAGCGCCGCCTCGCGGTCGCCCAGACAGACCGCGAGGCCGACGTCGGCGCGCTCGTACCGCGCGGTCGCGTTCAGGAGCGTCGAGAACTCGCTGACGTCTCTGAGCTCCGTCCCGGGGGCCTCGTCGGTGAGGGTGTAGGTCGTCCCGACCAGCGCGTCGATCCGGTCGGCGGGCACGCCCGAGGCGATGGCCCGCTTGAGGAGCGCGCTCACGACGGTCTGGCGTTCGGCCATCGTCAGGTCGACCCAGCGGCGCCACTCGCCGTCCGCCTTCAGGTCGAGATCGAGCCCCGAGAGGAACTCGATCGCGCCGTTCTCGTCGTTCGTGATCCCGGGGATGCGGACGTCGGTGGCGTACTCCAGGAACTTCGGGAGCGGGCGGGTCTGGCGGCCGTACACCAGGAGGTCGGTCGCCTCTTCGACGACGCCGGCCGCGACGCCCTCCTCGACGATGCCCTGATTCGCGCCCGAGAGGCCGCCGTCGCTCGCCTGCATATCTCCCACGGCGCCGACGACCGCCAGCGCGGCGAGGTCGCGGTTGTCGCCGCCGCTCGGTTCGAGTGCGCGCGCGAGGACGTAGCTCGCGCCCGCGCCGGAGAGTTCGGACGCGCCGTCGATCCCGACGAGCAGGGGATTGAGGTGGTGGTCGGGCTCGGGCGCGTCCGCCACCTCGGCGGGCTGGTGGTGGTCGGCGATGACGGGCGTGAACGCGCCGTCGGCGGCGTAGGGAGCGATGACATCGAGCTGGCCGCTCCCGAAGTCGGTGAACAGCACGGTGTCGTAGTCGGTGGCGGCGATCCGCGCGACCTCCGTCTCGTCCAGTTGCTTGGCGAACACGGTCTCGAAGGGGATGTCCGCGCGTTCGAGCGCCGTCGCGGCGACCGCCGCGCTGGTCAGCCCGTCGGCGTCGATGTGCGAGGCGAGCAGCACGCGGTCCGCGTCGCGGAGCCGGTCCGCGCAGGCGGCCGCGCGCTCGCGGAGCTCGGGGACCGGTCCGCCGCGTTCCTCGGTCGTGTCCGCGCTCATACCCGTCGGTGGGGCGCTCTCGGATTTAAACCCACGTTCCGCGCAGTTCCGGTCGCGGCCCCGCTTCGGCCCCGCTTAGATCCGCCGGACGACGAGGAGGAGAAGCGCGGCGCCGACGCCGGCGAGGACGGCGAGCAGGCCCCAGGCGGCGTCGTAGCCGCCGGTCTCGACGAGGTAGCCGAAGAGGGGCGGCGTCACCACGCCGCCGGCGTTGATCGCGGTCTGGCCGCCGGCGGTGGCCGCGCCCACCTCGTCGCCGTCGACGAGGTCGGTGAGACACGAGTAGAACACGCCGGTCGAGCCGTGGATCGACACGCCCAGGCCGGCGAAGAGGACGAACGCCACCGCGATCGATCCCGGCGCGACCGCGACCGCGCCGAACAGCGCCGCGCCGAGACCGAGTTGGCCGAGCGCGACGAGCGCGGAACCGCGAGCACCGCCGAGGCGGTCGGCGAGCCCGCCGGCGCCGATTCGGGCGGCGCTGCCGGTGAGTTGCGTGAGCGCGAGCGCGGCGCCCCCGGCTGCGGCGCTGGCGCCCACGGCGTCCTGGACGTAGAGGACGATGTAGCCGAGCATCGTGAAGATCGACGCGCCGACGAAAAAGCCCGCGGCGACGAGGACGACGTACGTGCGCCGCCCCAGCAGGCCGCGCACGTCGGGCACCGAGAGGTCGCCGGTGCCCGGCCGGCCGCGGTACCGGAGCGCGAAGATCCCGGCGTAGCCGAGGGCCAGGACGGAGATCGCCCAGAAGCCGACCTCCCAGGCGGCGACGGCCGCGACGCTCGTGACCACGAGCGAGGCCGCCGCGCTCCCGGTCGTGACGCCGACCTGCTTGAGCCCCATCGCGAGGCTCGTCCGACCGGGGGGCGCGGCGGCGACGATGCCGCGGTTCGAGGCGGGCATCGCCGTCGAGTACGCCGCCCCGAGGAGGGCGCCGGCCGCGAGCACCGCGGCGTAGGTGGGCGCGAGCGAGACCGCGACCGCGGCGACCGCCAGCCCCGCGAGGCCGGCGATCATTACGGGGCGTTCGCCGTAGCCGTCGACGGCCGCGCCGCTGGGAAACAGCGCGACCGTGTAGCCGACGAGCGCGGCCGTGAGGAAGAAGCCGACCAGCGACTCCGAGAGCGAAAAGGCCTCGCGGACGAAGCCCGTCGCGGCGAAGATGCTGTAGTAACAGAGGCTCGCCGCCGTCTGCCAGCCGGCGACGAGCCCGACCGGCCGCCACTCGTCCAGCGACTTCAGCACGTCCGGGCCTCGTCGAGTGGGCGACTTCACCCTGTCGAGTCAGTCGTGGTAGGTCGGCGCCGCTTCTTCGACGACGGCCGTGGCGAGCGACTCGAAGGTGGCTTCCTCGGGGACGACGTCGACGCGGACGCCGTAGCCCTCGGCGGTCTCCTCGGTCGGGTCGCCGATGGCGCCGACGACGGCGGCGTTGAGGCCGCGGATCGCCTCCGCTTCGACATCGCGCTCGGCAGCGGCGTCGAGGAAGTTCTCGACGGTGAGCGACGACGTGAAGCAGACGGCGTCGAGTTCGCCGCCGGCGGCCATCACCGCGGACTGGCCCGAGCCCTCGGGGCGGACCAGGCGGTAGAGCACCGTCTCGTGGACCTCCGCGCCCGCCTCGCGCAGGCCGTCGAGGAGGACGTCGCTGCCGTGGTCGCTGCGCGCGACCTCGATCCGGCGGCCCGCGACGTCGCCTTCGAGCGCCGCGACGAGCCCCGCGGAGGTGTACTCCTCGGGGACGACGTCGACCGTCCAGCCCGCCTCGCGGGCCTTCGCGGCGGTCTTCGGGCCGATACAGGCGAGCGTCGCGCCGCCGGGGGACCACCCCGCCTCGGCGAGGAGTTCGACGCCGGTCTTGCTCGTGAGGACGACGACGTCCGGGTCGGAAGGGGCGTCGCCCGCGGGACCGCCCCCGTCGGCGCCGGGCGTGTTCCCGGTCGGCTCGACCGCGAGCATCGGATCCGGGACCGGGATCGCGCCGAGCGATTCGAGCAGTTCGACGGCGTCGACCATCCGCTCGTCGTCCGGGCGGAAGACGGCGACGCGGACCTCGCGGGTCATTCCTCGCTCACCGCCGCGGAGCGATTCCGGAGGAACTCCGTCACGCGCTCGCGCTCGGCCGCGACCTCCCCGATCACGGTGATCGCGGGCGGTTCGATCCCCGCCGAATCTCGCACGTCGACGATCGTCTCCAGGGTCCCGCTCGCGACGCGCATCCCCGGCCGGGTCGCCTTCTCGACGAGCGCGACCGGCGTCTCGGGATCCGTTCCGGCCTCGCGGAGCGCGGCGGTGTAGTCCGGGAGCTTGCCGACGCCCATCAGGACGACGATCGTGCCGCCCGTCGCCGCGAGCGCGTCCCAGTTCACGGCCGACTCCTCCTTCGTCGGGTCCTCGTGGCCCGTCACGAACGAGACCGAGGAGGCGTGGTCGCGGTGGGTGACCGGGATGCCTGCGGTTCCGGGGCCGGCGACCGCGCTCGTGATGCCGGGGACGACCTCGAAGGGGACGCCCTCGCTCGCGAGGTGCTCCATCTCCTCGCCGCCGCGGCCGAAGACGAACGGGTCGCCGCCCTTCAGCCGGACGACGTGCTTGCCCTCGCGGGCGAGCTCGACGAGCCGGCGGTTGGTGTACTCCTGGGGCGTCCACTCGCCGCCGGCGCGCTTGCCGACGTCCTCCCGCTTGTCCTCGGGGATCGACTCGATGATCTCCGGGCCGGGGAGCTTGTCGTGGAGGACGACGTCGGCATCTTCGAGCAGGCGCTTCGCCTTCACCGTCAGGAGTTCGGGATCGCCGGGGCCGCTGCCGACGAGGGAGACGAGGCCGGTCGAGTCCGTCCCGTCCCCGTCTGCGCGTTCGTCCGCTCGCTCGCTGCCGCCGTCGGTGAGAAGCTCGTCGCGCATCGTCACTCCTCCGCCGTTTCGCGTGCGGTCGCAATCAGGTCGTCGGCGCCGCGGTCGGCGAGGTCGGCCGCGAACTCCGCCGCGGCGTTGGCGTGGTCGCGGACGGGCAGGTCGCGGCTCGCTTGAATCTCCTCGTCGCCGTCGCCCGAGAGGACGCGGGTCGTCGCGTGGACGTGCTCGCCCTGAAGCTTCGCGTGGACCCCGATCGGCGCGATACAGCCTCCGCCGAGTTCGGCGAGCACCGTGCGCTCGACGGTCGTCTCGACGCGCGTCCGCGGGTGGTCGAGCGTCGAGCGGATCCGCTCTGTCGCGTCGGCGTCGCCGCGGGCGGTGACCGCGATGGCGCCCTGGCCGGGCGCGGGCACGAACGACGCGGGATCGAGGCGGTCGTACTCGACGTGGTGCAGCAGGCCCGCGCGGCGCAGGCCGGCCTCCGCGAGGACGATGGCGTCGTACTCGACGTCGATCTCGCGTTCGAGCGCGCGGCGCTCGATCTCGGCCAGCCCGTCGAACCACTCCTCGATCGATCGCTCGAACTCGGGGGCGTCCTCGTCTCCGTCTTCGTCACCGTTCTCGTCGCCGCCCTCGTCGTCGGCGACCGGGTCTTCGCCCGTCTCGTCGCGGTCGGCCTCGACGCGCCGTTCGTGTTCGGCCTGGAGGCCGGGCGCGAGCAGTTTCTCGATCCGCGTGTCGACGTTGCCGCGGAGGGGCTCGACCGCCAGATCGGGGCGTTCGGCCAGGAGCTGGGCCTTCCGCCGGAGCGAGGAGGTGCCGACGACGGCGCCGTGCGGGAGGTCTTCGAGCGCGGTCCCGTCGGGCGAGAGGAGCAGGTCCGCCGCGGACTCGCGCTCGGGGACGCCGGCGACGACGAGGTCGGCCGAGCCCTCGGTCGGCATGTCCTTCATCGAGTGGACGGCGGCGTCGACCGCGCCGTCGAGGACCTCTTCGTCGAGCGCGCGGACGAACGCGCCGGTCTTGCCGAGCCGGTGGATCAGTTCGTCCCGGATCTGGTCGCCGCGCGTCTCGACCTCGACGAGTTCGACCTCCTGCCGTCGGCCCGCGAGCGCGTCCCGGACGCTCGCCGCCTGCCGGAGCGCCAGATCGGAACTCCGGGTGGCCAATCGGAGTGTACCGCGTGTGGTCATTAGCGACTCCTCGGCGGCCACGGGTGAAAAGGCCACCACTTCCGCCCGGAGGCCGGACTCGGCAGGACGGCGTCAGGGCGTCCCGACCGCGACGTGGCGCTTGTAGAGGTAGTACAGCGCCACGACGAGGCTCAGCGTGAACGCGCTGGCGACGACGGTGACGAGCGCCACGAGCCCCCACAGCAGCGGATCCGGCGACCACGACGCCTCCGACTCGGCGATGGCCCGCGCGTCGACGTAGGTCGCGATCGGGAACATCACGGTGAGAAGGAGGCCCGCGAGCCCCACGATCGGGAAGACGACGAAGGCCCCCAGGAGCGAGACGATCCCGCCGGTGAGGAACAGATCGAAGAGGAACGCCCCGAGGAAGAAGACGGCGAGGACGCCGCCGAGAACGACGTAGATCGGCACGGCCGCGATCCAGTACCACCAGCGGGAGTCGACCTCGGCCCGGGGGAGGTAGTCGCTCACGGGGTCGCCGATCCGGTTCGTGGAGCCGGACGACGCTCGCGGGGATTCGTCGGACGGAAGGGACGGCGAAGCGGCCGTTTCGTCGCCTGGAGAGCCGTTCATATTCCGAGGCACGCCGGTATCGTACAAAAAGCCGCGGCCGATCGGTCCTCGGTCCCCCGTCCCGAGTGCGCTACAGCGCTTCCTTGTACGCTTCGAGCGTCCGCTCTATGTCCTCGTCGGTGTGGGCGTAGGAGACGAACTGCGACTCGAACTGATTGGCGGTGAGGAAGATGCCCCGCTCTTTCATCTCCTGCCAGAAGATCCGCTCCCAGCGCTCGGTCTCGGCGTCGGCGACGTCGGCGCCGGTCTTCGGGCAGTACTCGTAGCGCGCACAGGAGTCGCGCTGGCGACAGCCGGCGTCGCAGACGCCCTCCTCGTCGGCGTCCGCGGGGCCCTCGCGGGTGAAGACCGTCTTGAACATCGAGTCGGTGCCGACGACGGTGTAGGAGGGCGCCTGGTCGGCGCAGATCTCGGCGGTCCCGCGGCGGAGGCGCTCGCCGAGGCGGTTGACGTGCTCGTAGACGTCGTTCTCCGCGGCGTATTTGAGGGTCTCGTAGCCCGCGGCCATCGTCACCGGGTGGCCCGAGAACGTCCCGGACTGGAAGACCTCTCCCGCGGGGGTGAACTGCTCGATGATCTCGGACTTTCCGCCGATCGCGCCGACCGGGAAGCCGCCGCCGACGATCTTGCCGAAGGTCGTCACGTCGGGCGTGACGCCGAACTTCCCCTGGGCGCACTGGAGGCCGCCGACGCGGAAGCCCGTGATGACCTCGTCGAAGATCAGGAGCGAGTCGTGGGCCGCAGTCAGTTCCCGGAGGCGTTCGAGGTAGCCGTCGACGGGCAGGACGATCCCCGTGTTGCCGAGGATCGGCTCGGTGAGGACGGCGGCGATGTCGTCGCCGTGCTCTTCGAAGACCGCCTCGATCGCGTCGACGTCGTTGAACGGGACCGGGATCGTGTGCTCGGCGAACGCCGAGGGGATGCCCGGGCTGCTGGGTTCGGCGCCGTCGGGCCCGCCCTCGACGAGCGTCGACTCCTGGGCGCCGTGGTAGCCGCCCTGCATCACGACGATCTTGTCGCGGCCGGTGTAGCCGCGGGCCAAGCGGACCGCCGAGACCGTCGCCTCGGTCCCGGAGTTGACGAATCGGACCATCTCCACCGAGGGGACGTGGCGGGCGACGAACTCCGCGAGGTCGACCTCGATCTCGGTGGGCGCGCCGTACATCGGGCCCTCGGCGGCGTGGGACTGGATGGCCGACTGGACCGGCTCGGGCAGGTCGTGGCCGTACAGGAGCGGCCCGTAGCCGTTCACGTAGTCGATGTAGCGGTTCCCGTCGGCGTCGACGACGTGGGCGCCGTCGCCGCGCTGGACGAAGAACGGGTAGGGGCGCGTCGCCCGGACCGAGGAGTTGACGCCGCCCGGAATGACCGACAGCGCGCGGTCGTACAGCCCCCGCGACTCGTCGTGGTTCATACCTCCGGCTTCGGTCGGGCGTTCAAAATCATTGTCGCTTCGAGCGGTCGGCGGCGCGCACGGACGCGGGACCGCAGGACCGCGGGGCCCGAGACTGCGGGATCCGGGACCGCGGGGTCACTCCCCGCGGAGCCAATCCAGGGCCGTCGAGTCCGTGGCGTCCGCGTCGGCAGTCGATCCATCCACCGACCCCGCCTCGGAAGCGCCCGCGGCGGCGCCGGCGGACGCGTCGGTATCGCCCCCGGCGGGCGGCGTCTCGTCGGCGTACCGCTCGGCCAGGAGGAGCCCCACGGCGTCGTTCAGCGCGTGGATCGCGATCAGCGCCGGGAGCGAGCGGAACCACAGGTAGAGCAGCGTCGTCACCAGGGCGGGCTGGGCGATGCGGATGACGGCGTCACGGTCCCAGGTGTCGCCGACGTGGCCGAGCGTGAACGCGAGTAAGGAGACGCCGCCCGCGAGCGGGGGACTGCCGGTGAGCGCGAGCAGCCGTTCGAGCGCGTAGCCGTGGAAGGCGGTCTCCTCTGTCGCGCCCGCGGTGAACGCGACGAACAGGCGTTCGGGCACCGACAGGGCCGCGAAGGAGCCGAGGCCGGCCGCGAGGCTCTCGCCGCCGTCGCCGACTTTCGCCCACAGCGGCGCGGTCGCGATGTTCACGCCGACCATCGCCGCGAGGCCGACCGCGACCTGGGAGACCAGCTGCTCGGGCGAGCCGATCCGCCAGCCGATCGACGCGAGCGTGTTGCCTTCGAGGGCGACGACCGCGAGGAGCGTCGCCGGGACGGCCCACTTCCAGAGGTGTTCGCGGAGCGCGGTCGCGCGGGGCCGGTCCCGGGCCGCCGGATCGGCCGCCGAGCCCGCGGCTCTCGCCGCCGCTCGGCGAAGCCGGTCGAGCAGCTCGAAGCCGACGAGCGCCACGACGAGCCCGACGGCGGTGACCGGGGTGAGCGCCACACCAAAAGAGGCGACAGGATCGGTCTTTGTTTTTTCTCTCCGGAGCGGGACTAGAACGGAATCCGCCGACGGTCGCCCGCTCGTCGCGCCGCGGGCGCTTATACCGCGTCGGGCCCCGTCTTGCCCGTGCGTATCTGGTAGGCCGATTCGACCGGGAGGACGAACACCTTGCCGTCGCCCTTCTCGTCGGTGTGGGCCGCGTCGACGATCGCCTCGGCGACGTCGGCGGCGGGGATGTCGGCGACGACGCACTCGACTTTCACCTTCTGGTGGAGGTCGACCGTGTACTCCTCGCCGCGCCACTGTCCCTTCTTCGCGGGCTGGGACCCCCGGCCCGAGACGTTCGTGACGGTGAGCGAGGGCGCACCGATCTCGGCGAGTGCCTGTTTCACGTCGCTCAGCTTGTCCGGGCGCACGAACGCCATCACCAGTTTGATTTCGGTGTCACTCATCGTCGTTCACCTCCGTCTCCGCGATCGGCACACCGCCGTCGGTGCGGACGTCGCCGCCGTCGGTGGCGACGGTGCTGTCGCGGGTCTCGTTGGGCACGAACTCGGGGTAGACCGAGACGCCGTGTTCGCCCTCGTCGAGCCCTTCGCTCTCTTTTTCCTCGCTCACGCGCAGACCCACGACCGAGTCGATCGCGGCCAGCACGACCGCCGAGGCGACGATCGTCCACAGTGCGATGACGATGACGCCGATGATCTGGAGCGCGAACTGGTTCGCGGCGAAGCCGCTGACCGAGAAGACCGGGATCAGCGCGGTGCCGACCGCGCCGGCGACGCCGTGGACCGCGAAGACGCCGCAGACGTCGTCGACCGTCAGCGTGTCGACGGTGAAGCGGAAGGCGGGCAGCACCAGGAAGCCGGCGAGGCCGCCGAGGATCGCGCTGCCCCACCACGTGACGTGCGGGACCGCGCCGGTCACGGCGACGAGGCCGGCCAGCAGGCCGTTGGCCGTCCAGAGCGGGTCGGGCTTGCCCTGGTAGTACGACGAGGTGACCATCGCCATCGCGCCGCCGGCGCCCATCCCGAGCGTGGTGTTGAGCGCGACGCGGCCGAGCGCGGCGCCCATGAAGGTGAGCCCTCCGTCCTCGGTGACGGCGAGGACCGTCGCCTGCGTGCCGACGTTGAAGCCGTACCAGCCGAACGCCAGGATGAACGTCCCGAGCACGGCGAGCAGCATCGAGTGGCCGGGGATGGCCTGGCTGTTGCCGTTGGAGTCGTAGCGGCCCTTGCGGGCGCCGACCATCTTCGCCGCGACGAGTCCGGCGACGCCGCCGCACGTGTGGACGACGGTCGCGCCGGCGAAGTCGAGGTAGCCGGCGCCGAGCGCGGCGCCGATGAAGCCGCTCCCTGAGAGCAGGCCGCCGCCCCAGGTGAAGCCGACGACGACCGGGTAGATGAACGCCGTCATCAGGATCGTGAAGATCACGTACGCGCTGAAGTTCATCCGTTCGGCGACGGCGCCGGAGACGATCGTCGCCGCCGTCATCGCGAACACCGCGCCGAACAGCCAGCCGATCCAGGCGTTCGGGTCGCCGAGGTACGCGAACGCGCCGGCGACGCTCCCGCCGGAGGTGAGCGCGCCGACGACGCTGACGACGCCCGAGCCGATGATGAAGTAGATCAGGACGCCGAGGAACCAGTCGCTCATGTTCTTCATCAGCACGTTCCCGACGTTCTTCGCGCGGACCTGGCCCGATTCCAGCAGGGCGAAGCCCGGCTGCATGAAGAAGATCAGGAACGAGACGACGAGCACCCAGACGTTGTTGACGCCGGAGGCGATCGCCGACGGATCCACTTGCAGCGGCGCTACCATACCGCCACCTCACGATCGAAACGTTCGGTCACCTGTGCTCCGAAACTGCTGTGGTTCGTAGTGTATCTCACGGGAAATCCCCAAGCAAAGATAGTATATAAAATTTGTAGTTGAATATGTCCAAAATAACTATTCATACGCAGACATTCGTATTATTTGGGTAATAATATTATGTATATAAGGGCCAGCATCAGATACTGGTACGTGCTGGTACGGTGAATTATTGGACGTATGTTCAGGCAAATCCTGCCCGATCGTCCGTTTCAGGTCGTGCGCGCCGGATAAAATTCGAATTACGAGATATCAGACCGAGGCCGCGGCAGCCCGGTCAGAGCCGGTGGGCGACGTCCTCGGCGAAGTACGTGACGATGAGGTCGGCGCCCGCCCGCTTCATCGCCAGCAGCGACTCGTAGGCCGTCTCTTCGAGGTCGAGCCAGCCCTTCTCGGCGGCGGCGTGGATCATCGCGTACTCGCCGGAGACGTTGTACGCGGCGACCGGCCGGTCGAATCCCTCCCGGACCGCGCGCACCACGTCCAGGTAGGCGAGCGCCGGCTTGACCATCAGCGCGTCCGCGCCCTGGTCGACGTCGAGGCGGGCCTCCCGGAGCGCCTCGCGGCCGTTCGCGGGGTCCATCTGGTAGTGTCGGCGGTCGCCGAACGCGGGCGCGCCGTCGGCGGCGTCGCGGAAGGGGCCGTAGAAGGCGCTCTCGTACTTCACAGCGTACGAGAGGATCGGGAGGTCCGCGAAGCCGGCGTCGTCGAGGGCGGTCCGGATCGCCGCGATCATCCCGTCGGTCATCGAACTCGGCGCGACCATATCCGCGCCCGCCTCGGCGTGGGAGACGGCGGTCTTCGCGAGCAGGTCGAGCGTCGGGTCGTTCCGCACCGTCAGCGTCGGGTCCGACGCCGCGTCGGGTTCGAGGACGCCGCAGTGGCCGTGGCTCGTGTACTCACACAGGCAGACGTCGGTGATCACGTACGCGTCGGTCTCGGCGGCGATCCGGCGGACTGCCTCCTGGACGACGCCGTCGTCCGCCCACGCGCGCGTGCCGCGTTCGTCCTTGGACTCGGGGATGCCGAACACCATCACCGCCTCGACGCCGGTCTCCCGCACCTCCTCGACCCGGGCGACCGCCTCGTCGACCGGCACTCGCTCGTGGTTCGGCATCGACTCGATCGGCACCCGCTCGTCGGTCGTCGCGTCGACGAACACGGGGGCGACGAGGTCCGTCGCGTCCAGGTCGGTCTCGCTGACGAGCGGTCGGATTCCGTCCCGTCGGAGCCGTCGCGGGCGGTCGGTGAGGTCCATACCGGGGCTTCGCGGCCGGCGGAAAAAATCGCATCGGACCGCGGGCGGCGCTCGGAGGGCGTCCGGAGCGAAATACGTTTGTGCGACTCGCCGATACGTGTGGACGATGGTGCCGGCCGCCGCCCTCCAACTCGACGCGATGCCGCCGCAGCTGCTGGCGCTGCTCGAATCGGAGTGGGCGTACCTCGCCCTCTTCGGCGTCTTCGTCCTCGAAGGCGCGATGCTGATGTACTTCATGCCGAGCGAGCTCATCGTACCGGGGTCGCTCCTGCTCCTCGGGACGGACGCGCTCGTCCCGGTCCTCGGAATCGCCGTCCTCGGAGCGACGGTCGGCCAGTACGCGCTGTTCAAGCTCGCCCAGCGCGGCGGCCGCGAGTACCTCCTCCAAAAGCGGTGGTTCCGCATCGAGGAGGCCAAGCTCGACCGCTTCGACGGGTGGTTCGAGCGCTGGGGCCCGATCGTGGTCCCGGTGAGCAACGCGCTGCTTTTCACCCGCGGAATGCTGACCGTGCCCGCCGGCTTCGCGGAGATGGACGACCGGCGGTTCCTGGCGCTGTCGGCGCTCGGGACGCTGGTCTTCGAGGTCGCGCTCGCGGGGCTGTACCTCTACGCCGACACGCTGTTGTAACCGGCCCCCAGGGTTTTGGGGGCGCCGCTCGGAGTCGACGGTATGCCATCGCTCCGAACGGAGACGGCCGGCGCCGTCCGCGACGCCGTCCCCTTCCTGGCCATTATGCTCGTGTGGCTCGTCGTGTCGCTCCTGTTGTACGGCCTGTTTATGCTCACGAAACCGGGCGTCGAATACCCGGCGTGGACCTACGCGACGCCCTTCGTGCCGGGACTGATCGGATTCTTCGGACACGCCCTCCGGCAGGCGCTCGCGGTGGTGGCCGAGTGAGCGTCCCGGAGGGTTTTTCGAGATACGGCGCGTGAAGGCCGGGTGTGAGCGACTTCGACGAGGAAGCCGAGCGGCGGCGACTGCGCGAAAAGTACGAGAAGGACGAAGAGCGGCGCAAGGAGACCCAGCAGATGAGCGAGCTCCTGCTGAAGGGAGCGACGATGACGAACCAACACTGCGGCGAGTGCGGCTCGCCGATCTTCCGGTACGACGGACAGGAGTTCTGTCCGAGCTGCCAGCGCGTCGCGGGCGAGGCCGGAACGGGATCGGACGCGGGGTCGGAAGCGGCATCCGCCGAGGCCGCCGAAGCCGCCGAAGCCGCCCAGTCGACGCCCGAAACGCCCCAGCAGGGGGATCAGCGCCCCGGCGACCCGAGCCCGACCCCCGACGCGAATGCCGGAGCCGACCCGATCGACGTCGACGCGGTCGGCCCCGTCGACGAGGCGCAGGACGCGGGAGAGACCGGGTCGGAGGCCTCCACGAGCCCAGAGCGCCCCGGAGCCGCGGGCCAGCGCGACACCGACCCGAGAGGGACGCCCGGAGAGACGGCCCGGTCCGGCCCGGAGAGCAAGCCGGCCGAATCGGCCCCCGAGCGCCGTCCGGAGCCGGGCGCGACCGAGGCGTCCGACGTCGGGAGTGCGCGGGCGGCGCTCCTGCGCGCGCTGACGCGACACGCCGAACTGGCCGAGGCGACCGACGATCCGCGGCGGGCGAGAGACCACCTCGCCGCGGCGCGCGAGGCGAGCGAGGCGCTCGACGCGCTCGATCGGTGACCGGGGCGCTCTACGCCGCGAGCGCTCCCGCCAGTTTCAGGCGGACGTAGCCGAGGTACGGGACGCGGAAGCGCGCGGTGCCGCGGATCCACTCGGGGCGCACCGGCCCGGCGATGTCGCTGGCCTGGTCGTAGCGGCCGTTCGCGTCGCCCTTGGTGATGAAGCCGGCGTGGGGGGCCGGACAGTTCGCGAGTTGCTCACAGGTGCCGGCGTGCATATACGACGGATTGGCCTCGTCGTACCAGTTCTCTCCCTTCTCGACGTAGAAGTGCGCGCGGTGGATGATCGGCGAGCCGCGCCGGGTGGGCGGGTCGTAGATCACCACCGAGCCGTTGCCGCCGAAGCTCCGGTAGCCGCGCTCCTCCCCGATCTCGACGGTGACGACGCCCGTTTCGTTGTAGGCGTAGTCGGGGCTGAACCGCTGGGGCTCGGTCACGAAGATCAGGTCGCCGCGCTGCATGTGCGGCTCCATACTCCCGCTCTCGACGGCGACCATCGGCGGCCAGACGCCGCTGATCGCAAAGAGCAGCAGGCCGACCGCGAGGACCGCGAGCGCGCTGTAGAGCGTCTCGCGGACGAACAGCAGCGGGCCGCTCTGGGCGGTGCGGAAGCGCGTGAGGAGGCTCTGCGAGCCGGCGGCGGTCGAGCTCGGCCGGGGACGCGGGCGCTCGTCCTTCCGGGACTCGGCGACGCCGACCGGAACGTCGGGCTCGTTGCCCTCCGCGTCGGGGTCGTAGGTGGCGGTGGATTCCCGGGGCGTGCTGTCCTCGTCGGTGACGTCGCCGTCGTCGCTGGGGCCAGAAGACGCCGCGGAATCGTCGACTCGCCGCCCGACGTCGCTCCCCTGGTCGTCCGTCATCTACCGGGCCTACTGCGTGGGCGCGTTTCAACTTTCTGGGGCAGTCCCGGGCGAACCGTCGGGAGCGACGGCCGAGCGGCGGCGCCGGACGGCCGCACCGGAGCGACCGCGTCGGGTCGCGGCCCCGGGACAGTACGCTTTTCTTCCGCAACCGCGTTCTCCGGGTGTGCCTCTGGAGACGCCGGTGCGGATCGTTCGGGAGCTCGCCGGGCGCGGCTACAACGCCGAACAGACGGCGGTGACTCTCATCGCTGGCGCCGACGACCCGGCGCGCGCGCTCGAACGGGTCGTCGACGCGGCCGACGACGACGCGCTCCGGATCACGGCCGAGGACGTCCGGGCGGCGCTCGCCGACGGGACCGCGGCCGCGCCGTCTCCGGATCCACAACACCCCTCTACTTCTGGTGGAATCGAAGATCGAAATCGGCAGACTGAATCGGATATCGATTCGAAAAGTAGTCCAGTAGAAGCAGAGGTGTCTGAAGAGAGGGAATCGGCGGCACGGGACGGGAGCGCGGTCGGGGCGACCGGTGGCACCGGTGCGTCGGATGCGACGGGCGCCGCCGACACCGGGAGCGTGGCGAGCGCCGCGGACGCCGCGGGGCGGACGGTCGATCCGTCGCTCCGTTCGCTGGAAGTGAGCGGCGACATCACGGGCCAGAGCACCGGCACGGGCGAGTACGAGGACTTCGTGAAGGTGTTCCGGGACCGCTACGAGAAGCTCTCCAGGCAGCTCCGGGGGCGGGTGAATCACCGCCCCGCCGAGGCGATCCAGTCGATGAACGGCGGCAGCGACGCGGCGATGATCGGCCTCGTCAACGACATCCGCTCGACGAAGAGCGGCCACTGGCTCGTCGAGCTCGAAGACACCACGGGGACCTTCCCGTGTCTGGTGATGAAGGACCGCGACTTCGCCGGCCTCGTCGACGAGCTCCTCTTAGACGAGTGCATCGCCGTCGAGGGGACGCTCTCGGACGACGCGGGGATCATGTTCGTCGACTCGCTGTACTTCCCGGACGTCCCCCGGACGTACTCGCCGAACACGGCCGACCGCGAGGTCCAGGCGGCGCTGATCTCGGACGTCCACGTCGGCAGCGAGGAGTTCGAGGCCGACGCCTGGGGCCGCTTCGCCGACTGGCTCCACACCGAGGAGGCCGCGCGCGTGGAGTACCTCCTCATCGCGGGCGACATGGTCGAGGGCGTCGGCGTCTACCCCGGCCAGGACGAGGAACTGGACATCGTCGACATCTACGAGCAGTACGAGGCCTTCTCCGAGCACCTCAAGGACGTCCCCGGCGACGTCGAGATCCTGATGATCCCCGGGAACCACGACGCCGTCCGGCTCGCCGAGCCCCAGCCCGGCTTCGACGAGCGCCTGCGGGACATCATGACCGCCCACGACGCCCGGATCACGGGCAATCCCTCCTTGGTGACCGTCGAGGGCGTGAAGATCCAGATGTACCACGGCGTCTCCCTCGACGAGGTGATCGCCGAACTCCCCGAGGAGAAGGCCAGCTACGACGACCCGCACAAGGCGATGTATCAGCTCCTGAAGAAGCGCCACGTCGCGCCGCAGTTCGGCGGGAAGACCCGGCTCGCGCCCGAGGAGAAGGACTACCTCGTGATGGAGGAGGTCCCGGACGTCTTCCACACCGGCCACGTCCACAAGCTCGGCTGGGGGAAGTACCACAACGTCCTGGCGGTCAACTCCGGCTGCTGGCAGGCCCAGACCGACTTCCAGAAGTCCGTCAACATCGACCCCGACGTGGGCTACGCGCCGATCCTCGACCTCGACACGCTGGACATGACCGTGCGGAAGTTCTCGTAGTCGACCGGTGGTCTCCGGTCAGTCGCCGTTGGGGCGGAACCGATACCGGGTCGTCGGCTCGCCGTCGAACCGCGGCCCCGGCCCGACGGGGTCGAAGCCGGCGGCCCTGGCGGCGGCCTCGGCGTCCTCGTCCGAGCGGGTGACCACGTACTCGACGTCGAATCCCTCGTTGACGGCGAAGCGGATCGGCTCGGCGAGCAGTCGCTCTGCGACCCCCTCGTCGCCGGCCAGTTGGGTCACGTGGACCGTGCCGTCGCGGACGTCGAAGGCGACGAACCCGAGGACGGCCTCCTCGTTGCCCTCGGCGACGTCCGCGTTCGGACCCGCCGCCGACTCGTCGGCGACCGCGAGGCGGACCGTCCGGTCGTGGACGACGTTCCGGAGCGCGTCCGCGGGGAGGTCCACGATGGATCCGAGCGTCTCGGCGTCGGCTTCGACGGCGTCCCGGATCGTGACGTCCATACCTCGATATTCGGCCGGAGGAACTTAAACGGACGCCGCGGACCGAACCGCGGCGAGGCCGCGGTGTGCCGAGGGAGTCGGACCGAACGCGTAGGAGGACAGAAATTCGGCAACCGTTGGGCCGGGAGACAAGATTTTACACTACCCCACGCAATCCCTCGACAATGACGACGCACCACTCGCAGTTCCAGGACCGAGCAGGGGAGGACCGACCGTGCGCGTAGTCGCGAAGTTCGGCGGCACCTCGCTGGGGAGCGGCGACCGGATCAACCGCGCCGCCGACTCCATCGCCGCCGCCGTCGAGGAGGGCCACGAGATCGCCGTCGTCGCGAGCGCGATGGGGAGCACGACCGACGACCTCCTCGACGAGATCGAGTTCGAGGCCGACGACCGCGACCGCGCGGAGATCGTCTCGATGGGCGAGCGGACCAGCGTCCGGATGCTCAAGGCCGCGCTCGCGGCGCGGGGCGTCGACGCGATGTTCGTCGAGCCCGGCTCGGAGGACTGGCCCGTCATCACGAACGACCTCGGCGAGGTCGACGTCGAGGAGACACAGCGCCGCGCGGCCGCCCTCGCGGAGGACCTCGACGGCGTCGTCCCGGTCGTCACGGGCTTTCTCGCACAGAACCACGAGGGCGAGATCACCACGCTGGGTCGCGGCGGCTCGGACACCACGGCCGTGATGCTCGGCCGGTATATGGACGCCGACGAGGTCGTGATCGTGACCGACGTCGAGGGCGTGATGACCGGCGACCCCCACGTCGTCGAGGGCGCGCGCAACGTCGGCCGGATCACCGTCGACGAGCTCCGGAACCTCTCGTTCCGCGGCGCCGAGGTGGTCGCGCCGTCGGCGCTGACCTACAAGCACGGCGGCCTCAACGTCCGGGTCGTCCACTACCAGCACGGCGACCTCCTCACCGGCGGGACGCTCATCGAGGGCGAGTTCGAGAACCTCATCGATATGCAGGACGAGCCGCTGGCGTGTCTCACCGTCGCCGGCCGGGCGATCCGGAACAGCCCGGGCATCCTCGCGGACCTCTCCCAGGCGCTCCGGAACGCCGACATCAACATCGACGCCGTCGCCTCCGGGATGGACTCGATCACGTTCTACGTCGGCGAGGACCGCGCCGAGGAGGCCGAGAACCTCCTGCACTCGAAGGTCGTCGACGACCAGACGCTCTCGTCGGTGACGGTCGACGACGACGTCGCCGTGATCCGCGTGACGGGCGGCGAGCTGCCGAACCGGCCGGGCGTCATCCTCGACATCGTCAAGCCGATCTCCGAGGCCGGCATCAACATCCACGACGTGATCACCTCCGCGACGTCGGTGGCGATCTTCGTCGCGTGGGACGACAGGGAAGAGACGCTCGAAATCGTCCAAGAGGAGTTCTGACGCGGTCTTCAGCCGCGCGACCTGCCGCCGCGCGTGCTCACCGCCCCTCGTAGAGCCGCTCGCCGATCCGATCCGGGAGCCCGGCCTCGGTGACGGCGTCCGCCACGCGGTCGACGTCGTACTCGACGCGCCGCTCCTCGACCGCGAGGTCGTCGAGGTCGACGACCGCGTACGCCGCCCGCGGGTCGCCGTCGCGGGGCTGGCCGACGCTACCCGGGTTCATCACGATCCCCTCGTCGAATACCTCGTGGCCCTGGACGTGGGTGTGACCGGTCACGAGGACGTCTTCGGATCCGAGCATCCGCGCCGAGAACTCCTCGGGGTAGGTGTAGCGGTCGGGGTCGTCGGGATGGCCGTGGACGAGTTTCATTCGGTCGTCGAGGACCGTCCGGTCGTCGGGGAGGTCCGCGAGCCACGCGAGCGCGTCGTCGTCGAGTTCCTCGCGGGCGTAGTCGACGCCGGCGGCCGCCATCGAGTTGAAGCGGAAGGCCGTGCCCGAGGCGACCGCGCGGTCGTGGTTGCCCATCACCGTCGGGATCGCCCGCTCGCGGACGGCCGCGACGCATTCGGCGGGCCAGGGGTTGTAGCCGACGACGTCGCCCGCGCAGACGACGGCGTCGACCGGCGGGAGGTCCTCGAAGACCGCATCGAGCGCGACTTTGTTCGCGTGGACGTCGGAGATGACCGCGACCTGCATACGCGAGCGTACGAGAGGAAGCGGCAAAAGGGTGGGTCCGCCGGCGGCGGGAGGGCAGCATCGGAGCGCGCCCGAGCCCGGTCCGCACAGGCGTCCCGGGCGGGGTCTCGGGAAATCCCCGCGGCGGCCCGTCACTCGCCGTTGTGGAAGCCGACGGCGACGTCGCCGCCGTCGTAGGTGACGCCCGCGGCGCAGACGGCGTGTTCGTAGTCGAGGTCGTAGGCGCGCCGTGCGATCTCGGCGGGGTCCGCCGAGGCGTCGCCGGCGAAGTCGACGGGGGTCGGCTCGTCCTCCTCGTAGGTGGCGACGAGGGTCGGCTCGGCGACCGATTCGACGACGAGCGCGTCCCGGCGGACGATGCCGACGTAGGAGTCGTCGCCGATCACGCCCGCGACGCGCGGGGTGTCGTAGTCGTCCTTCTCGTAGTCGAGCGCCAGGAGGGCGGTCGCGAGCGCGTCGCGAGCGGGGTAGCCGAGGTCGAGCTTCTCGGCGATCGGGTCGACGTGGGAGCCGTTGCCGACCACGACCGCGTCGCCGCCCTCGCGGACGCAGTTGTAAGAGACGTAGGGGTTGTCGTTCTCCGGCGCGTCGGGCGTCGGGCCGACCGTGAGCGTGCCGTCCCGGTCTGCGATCCGGCGGTTGGGGAACGAGCGGGAGGAGACGCGGTAGGCGCCGAAGTCGGGCGCGACGATCACGAACCGTCCGATGTACATACACGAACGTGGTCAAGAGGCCGGTAAATAGGTGATGGAATGTACACGAAAGCGCTGGTCGGACGGCGACGGGCCCCCGCGAACGCCGCCGGTACCGCCTCTGCCGCCTGCGCGGCCGATCGCACCAACATTCTTGACTCCGCCTGTCAACGGTTCGAACCGATGCCCTCCGCACCCTCCACCGAACCGACCGGCGGCGGCACCGCCGACACGACGACCGAATCGGTCCCCGCAGCGATCGACACCTCGCGGCTCGCGACGTTCTTCGGCACGCTCCTCGCGCTCGTGGTCGGCTTCGTCGTCGCCGCCCGCGTCGCGAGCGTCCGGCTCGTCGCCGTCGCGCCGGTGTATGTGTTCACGCCGCTCGTCGCCGCCGCGGTCACGATGCTCCGGAGCGACGTCTCGCTCGACGAGATCGGCGGGCGGATCGGCCGCCTCCGCTGGTACCTCGCCGCCGCGGTGGCGGCCCTCGCGCTCGTCGTCGTCACGCTCGGGGTGGCGGTGGCGATGCCCGGGGTGGCGTTCGATCCGACGGCGGATCCGACGCCCGGCGTCGGACTCCCGTCCGGGGCCGTCGGGGTCGTCGCGGTCGCCGGCCTGGTCCTCGGGCTCGGAATGACCGTCAACGCGGCCTTCGCGCTGGGCGAGGAGGCCGGCTGGCGGGGCTATCTGCTCTGGGAGCTCGCGCCGCTGGGGTTCTGGCGGGCGAGCGCCCTGATCGGCGTCTGCTGGGGGCTCTGGCACGCGCCGGTGATCCTCGACGGCTACAACTATCCGTCGTTCCCGCTGGTCGGCGTCCTCGCGATGACGGCCGCGACGGTGGCGTTCTCGCCGCTCTACACCTACGTCTGCCTCCGGGCGCGGTCGGTGCTGGCCGCGGCCGCCTTCCACGGCGTCTTCAACGCCGCCGCGGGGATCGTCACCGCCTACGCGGCCGCTGAGACGGCGCTCCTCGACGAACTGGTGGCGAGCCCCGTCGGCCTCGGCGGCATCGCGGCCTTCGGGCTCGCGGCGGCGGCGCTGGCGGTCGTCGGGACGCCCGACCTATCGCGGTCGACTCTCGGCGGCGAGCGCTCCGAGTCCGACGGGTCGACGCGGGGGTGAACGCCCCGTCGAGGCCGGGATTTGCCGCCCGCGGGACCCGACTTCGCAACACTCATATGGAGCCACGGATTACGCACAGTTGCGCAGTCCTATGGGGTAGTGGCCAATCCTGGAGCCTTCTGGGGGCTTCGACCCAGGTTCGAATCCTGGTGGGACTACTCTTCTCGGTCGTCCGGAACGACCAGTAGCGGCTCGTTCGGATGCCGCCGTCAGCGGAGTCGCCTCTGCGGAGTGCGAGCAGGGGCCGGACCTCGGTTCCGGACCCGTCGTCGCCGGGTCGCGGGTCCGACGCACGCGGAGTGCGCGCGAGCGACGCCGCAACCCACGTCGCGACGCTCCGTCGGCGAGCCCCCCGTGATCAGTTCGGCCTGTTTGTTCCGAACCCGACTCAGTCCGTCGATTACAGTTGTGTGAATACCAGTGAACGTCGCGGCGTCCGGCGGTTCAGTTGAGTGTATTCCCGCGTCCCCGAATGCACACAACTGTAACGATACCGCGAAATGCGGCGTTTTTTGTACTAAATTTCTTCTGAAATAATTAATCAAATTTTCGTAGAATGTCTATTCTCGTTTCTCATTCGGTTGTCTAATATCCGAAGGGAAATAAAACGTAATCACATTATAAAACGGAATGTTTGCAACCGGCGGCGTATGAACCGTGGAACACCAGGTTCAGCCACGACGGACGGACCGAGACGCTCCGATGACTGCCGGCTGACGGAGGTGACGGCGACGGATGGTTAGCACGGCCACGCTCGCGGTCGCGGGGGCGGTCCCGATCGCGGTCGCCTTCGTCCTGCTCGTCGGCCTGCGGTGGTCGGCGGTCCGCGCGATGGGCGTCGGGTGGGTGCTCGCCACGGCGCTCGGACTGACGATCTGGGGGATGAACCCGAGCTGGTGGGTCGCCTCGGCGGTCTTCGGCGCGCTCCAGGCGGTGAACATCATCCTGATCGTCTTCGGCGCGATCCTCCTGATGAACTACCTCGACGGGAGCGGCGCCATCTCGACGATCCGGTGGTACTTCACGCAGATCGAGTCCGATCGCCGCGTGCAACTGCTCCTCATCGGCCTCGGGTTCGAGACGATCATCGAGGGCGCCGCCGGGTTCGGGACGCCGGGCGCGCTCGCCGCGCCGCTCTTCATCGGCCTCGGGTTCCCGCCGCTGGCGGCGGCGGTCTTCGGCCTGTTCTTCAACGCGCCGAACCCGCCGTTCGGCGCCGCCGGCACGCCGATCCTCGGCGGCGTCGGCGCCGTGATGACCGACGGGCTCCTCCCGCAGGGCGTCGCCGTCTCGGAGTTCCTCGAGATGGTCAGCGCCTGGACCGGCGTGATAACGGGAGTCACGTACGTCTTCTGGGGCTTCCTCGGCGTCGTCCTGCTGATCTACTGGTTCGGCGACGACGGCGAACGCTCGGTCCGGGGCGCGCTTCGGACGGCGGCCCCCGTCGCGCCGTTCGCGTTCGTGCTCGGGATCGTCGCCGGCGGCGTCCAGTGGGCCGTCGCCTGGTTCATCGGACCCGCCCTGCCCGACATCGCTGCGGGGTTCGTCGTCCTCGGCATCGGGATGGTGATGGCGAACAGGGACGTACTCGTTCCGGAGGACCGGTGGGACTTCCCCGACAGTTCGACGTGGAACGACACCTGGCGCGGAGGCCTCGACCTCGACGAGATCGCGGTCGAGAAGCCGAGCAAGGAGATGCCCGTCCTGCTCGCGTGGACGCCGTACCTCCTCGTCGCCGCCCTGCTCCTGATTACGCGCTGGCCGACGCTCACGATCGGCGGCCGGCAGATCGTCGACGTGGTGAGTTCGTTCACCGTCGGCTTCGACGTCCTCGGGTACGAACAACTCCACTGGGCGATCAGCTACCTCTACCTGCCGGGGACGTTCCCGTTCCTGCCGATCGCCGTCCTGACCGGCTTCCTCCACGGGATGGACGTCGACGGGATGCGCGACGCGTGGCGGGAGTCCGTCGACCAGACGATCGTGCCGGCGCTGACGCTCATCGTCGCCGTCTCGATGACCCAGATCATGATCCAGTCGAAGGTCAACCCCGCAGACGTCATCGGGATGATGCAGGCGCTCTCGCGGGGGCTCGCGACGATCGCCGGCGGCCTGCTCCCGATCATCTCGCCGTGGATCGGCGCGCTGGGCGCGTTCATGACCGGGTCGAACACCTCCTCGGACATCCTGTTCAGCGTGCTCCAGTACAACGCGGCCGGACAGGTCGGCATCTCGCAGACAGTCACCGTCGCGCTGCAGAACACCGGCGGCGGCATCGGGAATATGATCTCCGTGCTCAACCTCGCCGCCATCGGCGGCGTCGCCGGGGTGGCCGGCCGCGAGGGCGACATGATGCGCAAGACGATCGTCCCGACGGTCATCTTCGCGCTGTGGGCCGGGCTCCTCGGTCTGATCTTCGTGTACGTCGCGCCGGGAGGGTCGATACCGTTCTGACCGGGTCGACCCTCACGACGTTCGACGCTATGTCTTTTTGCCTCCGTTAGAATATACTACATTTATCCAGTATTACTTCTAAAAACAGTAAATTCGTGTATTTTATTGGTGTTCGGTGTTTGGTGAGAGATATGGCATCGGAGCCGGATGAGCGTCCGGACCCGCACCTCGACGGGCGGGCCGACTACGACCACGCGGACGGCCGAATCGCCCGCCCCGATCTCGCCGCGGCCCTCGCGGATCGAATCGAGGGCGACGTGACGTTCGACGAGTACTCGCGGCAGCTGTTCGCCACCGACGCGAGCATCTACGAGGTCACGCCGATCGGCGTGGTTCGGCCGAAGACGACCGAGGACGTCGCGAGCGTCGTCTCGTACTGCAACGAGCGGGAGATACCGGTCCTCCCGCGCGGCGGGGGGACCAGCCTGGCGGGGCAGACGGTCAACGAGGCCGTCGTCCTCGACTTCAAGCGACACATGGACGAGTTCCTCGGCGTCGATCCCGACGCCCGCGAGGCCAGCGCCCAGGTCGGGATCACGCTGGCAGAACTGAACGCGGCCGTAGAGCCCGAGGGACTGAAGTACGCCCCCGACCCCGCCTGGGGAGACAAGTCGGTCCTCGGCGGCTGCATCGGCAACAACTCGACGGGCGCCCACTCGCTCAAGTACGAGAAGGCCGACGGCTACATCGAGTCCGTGACGGCCGTGCTCGCCGACGGGACCGTCACCGAGTTCGGGTGGATGGACCTCGCGGAACTCGACGCCGCCGCCGACCCGGCCGGGGACCTCGAGGCGCGGATCTACGACGAGGTCCGTCGCGTGATCGAGGAGGAATCCGCGGCGGTTCGGGAGCGCTATCCCGACCTCAAGCGCAACGTCTCCGGGTACAACCTGGACGTGCTCGTCGAGGACGCCGAAACGCGGGGAGAGGTGAACCTGGGTCGACTGCTCGCCGGCAGCGAGGGAACCCTCGCCGTCGTCACGGAGGCCACGGTCTCCCTGGAGCCGATCCCGGAGACGACGAGTGTCGCGATGCTCGCCTACGACGACGTCCTCGACGCGATGCGGGACGTGGCCCCGATCCTCGAACACGACCCGTCGGCGGTCGAGGTGATGGACGACGTCTTCCTCGATATGGCCCGCGACACCGAGGAGTTCGCGGCGGTCGCCGGACTGCTCCCCGAGGGGACCGACTCGACGCTCCTGGTGGAGTTCTACGCGGACTCCGAGGCGGACGCGCGACGGAAGGTCGCCGACCTGATCGCCGATCGGGTGCCCGACGAGCGCGCGGCCGGCGGACCGAGCGACGGCGCGAGCGACGTGACGGACGCCGATCCGGTGGCGGTGGACGTCCTCGAGGCGTACGACGACGAGCGCCAGGCGAAGTTCTGGAAGATGCGCAAGGCGGGGCTCCCGATCCTGCTCTCGAACACCGGCGACGACAAGCACTACCCCTACATCGAGGACACGGCGGTTCCCGCCGAACACCTCCCCGAGTACGTCGCCGACTTCCGCGAGATCCTCGACGACTTCGACACCTTCGCGTCCTACTACGCGCACGCCGGCCCGGGCGTGCTCCACATCCGCCCGCTGATCAACCTCAAGACCCAGGACGGCGTGGACACGATGGAGGGGATCGCCGACCGCGTCACAGATCTGGTGATGAAGTACGACGGCTCGATTTCCGGCGAACACGGGGACGGCCGCGCCCGCACCCAGTGGAACGAGAAGTTCTACGGCAGGGGGCTCTGGGAGACCTTCCGATCGCTGAAGCGCGCCTTCGATCCGAACTGGATCCTCAACCCCGGCCAGGTCTGCGGGGACGAGGACGGACCGACCGACATGACCGAGGACCTCCGGTTCGACCCGGAATACGACTTCGAGGTCCCCTTCGACCCCGAGCTCGACTGGAACAACGAAAACGGGTTCCAGGGGATGACCGAGCTCTGCCACGGCTGTGCGGGCTGTACTGGGTACCAGGACACGACGGGCGGGGTGATGTGTCCGACCTACCGCGCCGCCGACGAGGAGATCACGAGCACGCGGGGGCGCGCGAACGCGCTCCGGCAGGCGATGAGCGGTGATTTGCCCGACGACCCCACCGACGAGGCGTTCGTCTCCGAGGTTCTCGACCTCTGTATCGGCTGCAAGGGCTGCAAGCACGACTGCCCGAGCGGGGTCGACCTGGCGAAGCTCAAGGCCGAGGTGACCCACGCTCATCACCAGGAACACGGCGTCGACCTCCAGGACCGGCTGTTCGCCAACGTGGACAGCCTGTTCGCGCTCGGGAGCCGCGTCGCGCCCCTGGCCAACGCGCTGTCGTCGCTGCCCGGCGCGGACTGGCTGCTCGAAAAGACGGTCGGCATCGCCAGCGAGCGGGAGACGCCCACCCTCCACGGGGAGACGGTCCGCGACTGGGCCGCGGCCCGGGACCCGGGCGTTCGGGAGTCCGCGGCGGACCGGTCGATCGTCCTGTTCGTCGACGCGTACACGAACTACACGCGCCCCGCCGTGGGTCGGGCCGCCGTCGAGGTGCTGGAGGCGACCGGCACGCACGTCGCGGTGGCCGACACCAGCGACAGCGGCCGGCCCGCCTACTCGCTGGGGATGCTCGACAAGGCCCGCGGGATCGCCCGGGAGAACGTCGCTCGGCTGGAGGACCACGTCGATGCGGGCCGGGAGATCGTCTTCGTCGAACCCTCGGACGCCGTGATGGCGCAGACGGACTACCTGGACCTGCTGGGCCGCGACCACGAGGGGGCAGAGCGGATCGCCGCGCACAGCTACGGCCTCTGTGAGTACCTCGACGCTCACCGGCTGGTCGGGGCGGCCGACTGGGACGCCGAGGGGTCGCTGACCTACCACGGGCACTGTCACCAGAAGGCGACGGCGAAGGACCACCACGCGGTCGGGGCCCTCCGCCGGGCGGGCTACGAGGTCGACCCCCTCGATTCGGGCTGTTGCGGAATGGCCGGCAGTTTCGGCTACGAGGCCGAACACTACTCGATGAGCAGGGCCATCGGCGAGATTCTCTACGACCAGGTCGAAGAGAGCGACGGCGACCGGGTGGTCGCCCCCGGCGCGTCCTGTCGGACCCAACTGGGGGACCGCCCCGGCGGCGGCGAACCGCTGCATCCGGCGACCGCGCTCGCCGATGCGCTTAGGAGCGGCAGCTCATAAACAATAGACATTATCGAAGGTGTGAGAAGATGGCAACCACGACAGACACGACGCTCGGCCGGTTTCGCGACCGGCTGGACGACTTCGACGTATCGCACACGCGGACCGACCCCGACGGGGTGGCAGACGCCGTCGCGGCCGCGCTCGACGGTCCCGCGGTCGGCGTTCCCCTCGCCGACGGACTGGGTGAACTGCCCGACGCAGTCGAGACCGACTGGTCGCCGGGGGAGCTCGAACGCGCGACGACGGGGGTGACCCACGCCTCGCTCGGCATCGCCGACTACGGGAGCCTCGTCCTCCCGGCGACGTCCGACGGCGTCGAACCCGCCAGCCTGTTCGTCGACCAGCACGTCGCGGTCGTCGCGGTCGACGACGTCGTCGGGGGGATGGCCGAGGCGCTCTCGGAGCTCGGAGATCGGTTCCGCGCCGAGCGCGACGACGCCATCGTCGCCACCGGCCCCAGCGCCACCGCCGATATGGGGGCGCTGGTCAAGGGAGCGCACGGCCCGATGACCGTCCACGCCGTCCTCGTCGACCGATGACCGCGAACCAACGCCGATCGAAGGCCGACCGCATTCGCCACATCCTGGAAACCGAAGGCGAAGCCGTCGCGGAGAACACCCAGGGGTTCAACGACGGCCGCTACGAGTCCGTCGCCGACCTGGAGGACTACGAGGCGCTCAAGCGCGAGGCCCGCGAGATCAAGGAGGACGCCATCGAGCGGCTCCCGGAGCTGATCGACGACCTCCGAGACGCCGTCGAGGAGAACGGCGGCGAGGTCTACGTCGCCGACGACGCCGCGGACGCGAACGCGTACGTCAGGGAGGTCGCCGCCGACGCCGACGCCGAGCGCGTCGTCAAGAGCAAGTCGATGACCACCGAGGAGCTCGAACTGAACGAGGCGCTCGAGACGGACGGCGTCGACGTCGTCGAGACGGACCTCGGCGAGTGGGTCCTGCAGGTGGCCGACGAGGCGCCGAGCCACATCGTCGCGCCCGCGATCCACAAGTCCAGGGAGGGGATCGCCGAGCTGTTCAACGAGCGGTTCGAGCCCGACGAACCCCTCGAGACGGCCGAGGAGCTCACCCGGTTCGCCCGCGAGAGACTGGGCGCGCAGATCGCCGACGCCGACGTGGGCGTCACGGGCGCGAACTTCCTCACCGCCGACTCGGGGACGATGGCGCTCGTGACCAGCGAGGGGAACGCGCGCAAGACGGTGACCGCCACGGACACCCACGTCGCGATCGCGGGCGTCGAGAAGGTGATCCCCTCGGTGGAGGACCTCGCGCCGTTCGTCGAACTCATCGGCCGCTCGGGGACGGGCCAGGACATCACCTCCTACATCTCGCTCCTGACGCCGCCGGTCGATTCGCCGACGCTCGACTTCGAGGGCGACGAGCTCGGGCCGGCCGACGACCGCGAGTTCCACCTCGTCCTGGTCGACAACGGCCGGCTGGCGATGCGCGACGACGACGACCTCCGGGAGACGCTGTACTGCATCCGGTGTTCGGCCTGTTCGAACTCCTGTGCCAACTTCCAGCAGGTCGGCGGCCACGTCTTCGGCGGGGAGACCTACTCCGGCGGCATCGCCACCGGCTGGGAGGCCGGCGTCGAGGGGCTGGACGTCGCCGGCGAGTTCAACGACCTCTGTACGGGCTGTTCGCGCTGCGTGAACGCCTGCCCGGTCGAGATCGACATCCCGTGGATCAACACCGTGGTCAGGGATCGGATCAACCGCGGCGAGATCGGCGAGGAGAGCGCGACCGAGTGGCTCGTCGAGGGACTCACGCCCGACGCCGAGCCCGGCGGGCTCGACCTCCAGAAGCGGCTGTTCGGCAACTTCGGTACGCTGGCCCGGCTCGGGAGCGCGACCGCGCCGCTGTCGAACTGGGTGGCGAGCACCGAACTCGCGGGGCGACTCGGCGAGCGGTTCGTCGGCCTCGACCGCCGCCGCGACCTGCCCGCGTTCGAGCGGGAGACGTTCCGCGAGTGGGCCGCAGGGCGCGACGGCCTCGACGTCGCGGACGCCCAGCGGACCGTCGTGCTGTTTCCGGACCTCTACACGAACCATATGCAGGTCGACCGCGGCAGGGCGGCGGTCCGGGTACTGGAGGCGCTCGGCGTCGCGGTCCGGATCCCGGACGCGAGCGCGAGCGGGCGCGCCCCGCTGTCACAGGGGATGGTCGCGACCGCTCGCGAGCGCGCCGAGGTCGTCGCCGACGCGCTCGTGCCGTACGTCGAGTCCGGCTACGACGTCGTCGTCATCGAGCCCAGCGACCACGCGCTGTTCCAGCGGGAGTACGAGAAGCTCCTCGACCGGGAGCGCTACGAGGCGCTCGCGGCGAACAGCTACGAGCTGCTGGAGTACGTCTACGGCCTCCTCGCGAACGGCGCGGACGGAAGTCGGCTCGCCGACGGCGACGGGGAACGGGTCGCCTACCACAGCCACTGCCAGCAGCGGACCCTCGGCGTGGAGCGCTACACCGAGGCCGTCCTCGACGACCGCGGCTTCGACGTCGTCACCTCCGACGTCGAGTGCTGCGGGATGGCCGGCAGCTTCGGCTACAAGCAGGAGTACCACGACGTGAGCGTCGCCGTCGGCGAGGAGTTGGCTGACCAGTTCCGCACTGAGGAGACGGCCGATCGGACGGTTGTCGCGAGCGGCACGTCGTGTCTGGACCAACTAGACGACCTGCTGTCGCGGCCGAGCCGACACCCCATCGAGCTGCTCGCGCCCGGGGACTGATACCGGCTGTCGTGGGTGTGACTGGGACGGATCAGCGTCGTCCGAGGCCGCGGAGCCGACGGCGGCCAGCGCGCCCGAGTCGCCGGAGGCGCTCGCGGAGGCGAATCCCAGCCCCGGATTTGCGTTCGACGACGGTCGCGCGCGTCGAGAGCGTGGATTCGAGCGCCGCACACAGCGCCTCGACGTCGACGTCGCCGTGGACCCGGACCCGAACCGGCGGCGCGTCCGTGCGGTCGAGGACGACCTTCTCGCGACCGAACCGGCCGCCGTCGTACACGACCACCCGGTCGACGTCGGCGTAGTCGACGGCGTACTCGTGCTCGGCCGCCGCCCGAGCCGCGGCGAGTCCGTCGTCGTCGAGCGTCGCCGCGAAGGCCGCGGCCCGCCCGTCAGCGCTCCCGGTCGCGAGGTCGAACCCCGTCAGGTAGTCGTACTCCACGACCAGCACGCGCCGCTCGCAGAACAGCAGATCGACGAGCCTGAGCGGGTAGCTCCCGGTCATCGCGTAGTGGAGGTGTACCCGGACCCGCGGCCGCGGCGCGCTCACGGGAACGGCCCCCGGTCGTCCGCCGCCGCTCCGCCGCTCCGGCGGCGCCCGAGCTTCGCCCGCGCGACGCGCACGACGACGAAGGCCTGGACGAGCCCGTAGCCGAGCCACAGGAGGTAGCCGCCGGGGGCGCTCCCGAGCACTGCCGTCGAGACCGCGAGCGACGCGACGCCGAGCCACTCGGCGGCGAACGTGCCGACGAGGAGCACGCTGAAGTAGCCGAAGAAGCCGGCGGCGAACCACATCGCGACCGCGCGTCCCCACCCGGGGGCGGTGTGTGCCGGCAGGCGGCGGGCGTTGATCAGCTGGACGACGACGGTGTAGGGCCACATAATCAGCCCCGAGAGGGCCGCGCCGATCACGAGGAGGTTGAACGGGTTCTCCACCTCGATCGGGAGCGAGAGGATGAGGACGCCCCAGCCGCAGAAGACGGTCAACAGCCCCCAGAACAGCCGCGGGAGCCGCCAGCCGGCGTCGCGGCCGTACAGCTCGTAGATCACGTCAGAGCTGTTGCGGACGAACGACTCGATGATCGCGTACTCGGTCGTGAAGAGCGCCAGAAAGAGGGTGAGGTAAATGAGCGCGGTGGCGAGGGGACCGACGGTCGGCGCGATCCCGACGAGCCACATATCGACCCCGCCGAGTTCGGTTCCGGCCGCCCGGCTGACGGCGACGGTCACCATCGCCGTCGTGATGACGATCAGCCCGACGACGAACGTGAGGAGGTGCTCCAGTTGGGTGACGCGCCACCAGCCGCGCCAGCGCTCGAGGTTCGGGGACTCCGGGACGAAGGAGAACCCGTTCTCGTGGACGGTCTCGGGATCGTCGCCGGCGAACGGGTTCTTGATCCGACCCTGGTACCGACCCATCCCGTAGCCCTTCTCGCGGATCCAGAGGCTCTGTGAGAGGTTGAGGTAGCCGCCGGCGCCGGCGTACGCGATGGCTCCCAAAAGGACGGCGACGGCCGTGGTCGGCGGCGTCGCCCCCGGCGCAGTCAGGGTCGCCGGGAGCCCCGCGAGCGCTGCGGGGGAGCCGAGGAGGGCGAAGAGCAGCAGCGCGGCCCCCATCGAAAGGACAACCAGCAGCAGTTGGAACCGCTCCACGACGTTGTACATCAGGGGCGTGAGCTGGTATGTGAGCCAGATCAGGGTCATCAGCGCGATCCCCAGGATCCGCCAGCCCGGGACCGCGACGTCGAATACGCTGTAGGTGCCGAGCGAGAGGCCGGCTGCGCCGACCTTGGCGGCGCTCGCGGCCCAGCCGGGCCAGCCGAGGCTGAGGAACCCGCCGACGAGGAACGCGAGCGGGATCGCCGGGTGGACGCGGCCCATCGCCCGGAAGACGCTCTCGCCGGTCGCGAGCGTCCAGCGCTGTATCTCGGTGTTGAGGACGAACTGGACGAGAACGCCGAGGATGAAGACCCAGTACAGCGTCCACCCGTACGTGGCGACCAACTGCGGCCAGAACAGGGTCTCGCCGCTGCCGAGCGACGCGCCGAGCATTATCGCGCTCGGTCCCACGACGTGCTTGAGTTTCGGCACCTTGGGCAGGTCGAGCAGTTTGAGCCGGCCGCCCGTACCCTCCTCGGGGTGGGCGTCGCCGTCCGGTGCCGGATCGAGGTTGTCGTAGGCGACCGGTGTATACGAGGACGTCAGACCGTCGAACTCCTCGGAGGAGGCGTACACGTCGTCGCGAGACGCGGAGTCGGTATCGGACATCGGGATCTCACATCAGTTCATCAGTTTATCAGTCCACCAGTTCGAACAGGTCCGGGTCAGCGCAGTTCCGTCATCGTCGTCGGGGGGTCGCCCGCCGCTCACCGTGCGTCGGCGACCCGAGCGGTCCCGCGGCCTCACCCGCCGAGGTAGTGCCACACGTGTTCACGGTCCTCCGCGACGTCGACGTTCGGGAGGTCCTTCAGCGCCGGCTCGATCACGGCCCACCACTTGTCGGCGGTCTTGAACCCCGCGGGATGCTCCGGGAACACCTCGGTGAGGAACTCAGTCTCGGTCGCGTCGGGGTTCTCGCTGAGGTAGTCGTAGGCCGCCCGCAGCGCCTCCCGCCGGCGGGCGAGCGTCTCCCCGGAACCCCGGATGTCCGCCGACGCGATCTCGGCTTCGACCTCCGGGTCGCGGTCGGGTTGCGACCGGGCGTCCACCCCACCGGGTGCGGAATCGTCGGGGACGGGAACCCACCACACCCGACCGCGGGCACCGACCTTCCGCGTCGCGAGCGACCCCCGCTTCACGAGCGCGTTGAGTTTGTTGTGAGCGGTCCGGCGCGAACAGCCCAGGCTGTCCATCACGTCGTTGGCCGTCAGCGGACGCGCCCGGTCGCTCCGCTGGCGGAAGACGGCGAGGACGGCCTCCAGCGAGAACTCCTCACTACCGTTCGAGCCGCTGTCCGTCGCCGTCTGGGACATACGGCCCCGTTTACGCGCATCTGTAATGTACTTTGATACTGACTGCTCTCACCGTGTCCCGGTGATCGCGACCCTCGATCCCGTCGATCACTGCGGGAGTCCCCGCAGCGAGACTGACATAGGAGAATCTCCAGTTGAAACGGAGGGGTTGGTGGGTCCGCTCGGCTCGGGAGCGCTACTTCTCGACGACCAGCAGGGCCACCCGCTCGAGGACCAGCGCCTCGACGTCGCCGTCGACGGCGTCGAGTTCCGCGTCGGTGATCGCGAAGAACTCGCGGACGCGGTCGGGGTCGTAGTCGCCGAGCGTCGGTTCGGAGCGGTCGAGGATCCGCGAGCGGACAGCCTCCGCCGCCTCCGTCTCGTCGCCGCCGTCGACGAGGACGACGGCGCGGTTCTCTCCCTCCGAGACCCCGAGTTCGAGCGCGTCGGTGATCTGGCGGCGTCCCGCGGCGTACAGCAGGATCTCGACGGCGCGGTCGCGGGCGACGTTCTCGCCGCGTTCGATCGCCCTGTCGGCCAGTTCCACCGCGCGTTCGAGGTGCCGGCGGCTCACGACGTAACGGGCGTCAAACGCCTGGACCGTCGCGCCCGTGTCGGCGGCGACATCGGCCAGCGCGGCGACGAACGCGTCGACGTCGTCGACGGCGACGGCGCCCTCGACGAGCCTCATCGCTCCCTCCCGCTCATCCGAAATCACCCAGGCTGGACTGCGCTTCCGGGTCGGCGTCGGCGTCGTCCGAGTCGGTCGCGGACGTCGACGACGAATCGAGGGACGCCGACGCGTCGCCCGCACCCTCGGAGACGTCGTCCATCGACGGGTCCTGTCGGCCGACGTTTTCGAGGATCCGCTCGGCGGTCTTCCGGCGCCCGCGGAGCGCGCGGAGGACCGTCGACTTGTCGGCCTCGCGGAGGTCCGCGCGGGTCTCGACCCCGGCCTCGTAGAGCCGGCGGGCGCGCTTGCGGCCGACGTTCCGGACGCCCGCCAGGTCGAGCAGGTCCTCGCGGACGCCGTACTGGACGCGCTTTTTGGCCTCCCGGACCGGGACGGCGGGGAGTCCGACCTCGCCCGCGAGCCGTTCGGCCGCGCCCAGCAGCCACTCGGCGGTCTCGACCTTGCCGCGGATGTCGCCGGGGCCGACGCCGTAGCGCTCCGTGATCCGGTCCTCGTCGACCTCCCTGGCCCAGTCTTCGAGCATCCGCGCCGTCTTCAGCGCCGAGAGCCACTCCTCGAAGCGGACGTCCTCGTACTCGGAGGGCGTCCGCCCCAACAGCTCGGCCTCGCGCTCGTAGCAGACCTCGGTGTACTCCTCGCGGTCGCCGGATTTCAGGTAGAGCTGGTACATGTCCGGCGTGCGCGAGACGAGGTGGAAGAGCCCGAGCGCCGTCGGGTAGGTGACGTCCGAATCGTCGGCGGAGTCGCCGGCCGCATCGCCGTCCGATCCGTCGCTCGACTCGTCGAGCGATCCCGACGCCAGTTCGCTCGCCCGCTGGAAACCCGAGTCGGCCGCGGCGTCGTCGCCTTCGGCCGCCGAGGGTGCCGAGCCGCCGTCCCCGAGCGCCCGCACCATCTCGCCGCGGTTGGCGTCGGCCCACTCCAGGCCGTCGATGATCTCGGCGGCGGTCATCGGATCCAGGTACAGTTGCGAGACCGTGTGGCCGATCCCCGTCGCGGTGAGCGTGCCGTCCTCGCGCTCTACGAAGCCGTTGCGGTCGAGGTACGCGAGGACGTCGTCGGTCACTCGCTCCAGGCGGCCCGATTCGTCGGTCTGGGTCGCGTACAGAGTCCGGTCGTAGAACTCGAGCAGTTCGTCGCGCGTGTGGGCGAAGCCGGACGCGACCGTCGCGAGCGCGTGCGTCCGCAGCGCGGGCTCGGCGGCGAGCTTCGAGCGGACGGGCTCGGGGTCGGCCCAGATGTACCGCTCGAACAGCTCGTCTCTGGTCTCCGAATTCTTCGCGAGCAGGACGGCCTCGCCGTAGGGGTCCAGCCCCGGCCGGCCGGCCCGGCCCATCATCTGGTGGACCTCCAGCACGTCGAGCGGCTTCATCCCGCCGAACTCGCCGTCGTAGCGCCGCCAGTCGCGGACGATCACCCGCCGGCTGGGCGTGTTGACGCCGGCGGCGAGCGTCGGCGTCGCCGACACGCACTTGACGAGGCGGTCGCGGAAGGCCTCCTCGACGAGCGAGCGGTGCTCGGGCGCGAGGCCGGCGTGGTGGAACGCCGCGCCCTTCGCGACGCAGTCCGCGAGCGTGTCGCTCGTCTCGGCGTCGGAGACGTCCCTGATCTCGGTCGCGAGCTCGGCGAGCCGGCCGCGCTCGTCGTCGGTGAGGTGGGTCGCCGTGACGTCCTTGAGGCGCTTTGCCGCCGCCTCGGCGTTCCGCCGGGAGTTCACGAACACGAGCGAGGAGCCCTGGTCGTCGCCGTCGGCGCCGTCGTCTCCGGCCAGGGCGTCGTCGACGAGCGCGGCCGTGGGGCGCTCGCCCGAGCCGACGGGGACCTCGCGCTGGCTCCCGTCGTCGAAGGTGATCGCGTTCCCGTAGTGGACCCCCATCCGGAGGTCGATCGGCCGCCACGCCGACTCGACGAGCTCGGCGTCGAGCCACTCGGCGACGACGTCGGCGTTGCCGACAGTCGCCGAGAGGGCGACGATCTGGAGGCCGGGGTTCAGCGTCCGCAGTTTCCCGAGCGTGACCTCCAGGGTGGGGCCGCGCTCGGCGTCGTCGACGAGGTGGACCTCGTCGGCGACGACGCAGGTCAGGTCGTCGATCCAGCCCGCGCCGTTGCGGACGAGGGAGTCGACCTTCTCGGAGGTCGCGACGACGATGTCGCGGGAGGCGAGCCACTCGCCGTCGGAGTCGTAGTTGCCCGTCGAGACGCCGACGTCGAAGCCGTACGCTTCCCAGCGTTCGAACTCGGCCTTCTTCTCGGAGGCGAGCGCGCGGAGGGGGACGATGTAGAGCGCTTTTCCCCCGCGGGCGACGCTCGAAAGCATCGCGAGCTCGGCGATGAGCGTCTTGCCCGAGGCGGTCGGAACGGCGGCGACGAGGCTCTCGCCGCGGGTCACGCCGGCCTCGACGGCCTCGGCCTGGGGCGGGTACAGCTCCTCGATCCCTTCCTCGCGGAGGTGGTCGGCGACCCCCGCTGGCAGTTCGGGCACGTCCGCCGGATGCATCTACCCGGGCTACGCCGTTCTCGCGTTTAAATTGTCGGAGACGGGGCGCTCGATCGAGGGCAGGCGTCGCACCCGCGCCGTCGCCAGGGATATGGTCCCCGTCGCCGAACGAGAAGTATGAAGATTCGCTTCGACCGGGACACGTGCATCGGGATGTTCCAGTGCGTCGACGAGTGGGACGCCTTCGAGAAGGACCTCGACGCGGGCAAGGCCGACCTCGCGGGCGCCACGGAGGTCGACGACGACCTCTTCGAACTCGAGGTGCCCGACGGCGAGGAACTGGACGCCGAGTTCGCCGCCCGCGCCTGTCCCGTCGACGCCATCGAACTGTACGACGACGACGGCGAACGGGTCGTCTGACCGGTATCGAAGGCGAGCCGGGGCTGCGTTCCCGACCAGGTGGATCCAGCACAATCGTTATATAGGATGCTGGAGAGATTCCCACTTGAGAGAACTATGAGCCACCGACGTCACAATCAGAACCTCTCGGAGTGGGCAGACCTCGTCGGCGCCTCCCTGCCGGACTCCGTGGAGGACGCCGACGATGCGAACGGCCGATCGGAGGCCTTCCGGGGCGGCGAGGCCGCCGACACGTTCGGATACGAGTTCGGTTCGGACGCCGATCGGTGACGGCACGTCTCGACTTCCCGTTCGGCCCGCGATCACGAGCGTGATCGGGCCTACGGGGCCGATTTCACTTTCACTCCCGCCGGCGAACGCTTAACAGCGACCGCGCCCAATCGGGCGTGATGGCGGCCACCGACGATCCCGCGTACGTCGATCACCCCCTCCTGAACCCCGGGTTCATCGAGCGGCGCCGGTATCAGCTCGAACTCGCGGGCACCGCGCGGAACGCCCACACGCTCGTCTGCCTTCCGACCGGGCTCGGCAAGACGACGGTGAGCCTGCTCGTGACGGCCGACCGGCTCGACGAGCACGGCGGCAAGGTGCTCTTTCTCGCGCCCACGAAGCCGCTCGTCCAGCAGCACGCGGAGTTCTACCGCGAGGCGCTCGCGGCTCCCGACGAGGAGATCGTCGTCTTCACCGGCGAGATCAGCCCCGACAACCGGGCCGAGGCCTGGGACGACGCGCGGGTCGTCGTCGCGACGCCGCAGGTCGTCGAGAACGACCTCGTCGGCAGCCGGATCTCCCTCGCCGAGGTCACCCACCTCACCTTCGACGAGTGCCACCGCGCGACCGGCGACTACGCCTACGTCTACATCGCCGAGCGCTACCACGAGGACGCCGAAACGCCGCTCGTGACCGGGATGAGCGCCTCTCCCGGCGGAGACAAGGACGCGATCCTGACGGTGTGTCGGAACCTCGGGATCACCGAGGTCGAGGTGATGACCGAAGACGACGCCGACGTCGACGAGTACACCCACGACACCTCCGTCGAGTGGGAGCGGATCGAGCTCCCCGACGAGATCCTGCAGATCAGAGACGCCCTCAACGAGGTGATCAAGGACCGCCTCGGGAAGCTGAAGCAGCTGGGGGTGACGAACACGACCCAGCCCGACGTCTCCCAGAAGCAGCTGAATCAGATGCGCGGGAAGCTCCAGGAGCTGATGAACGCCGACAAGTCGGAGGGGTACAAGGGGATGTCCACCCACGCGGAAGTGATGAAGCTCCGGCGGGCGGTCGAGCTCGTCGAGACCCAGTCGGTCGAGTCCGTCCGCAGGTACTTCGAGCGCCAGCGCAACGCCGCGCGCTCGTCGGGCGCGTCGAAGGCGAGCCAGCGGCTCGTCGCCGAGCCCCGAGTGCGAGAGGCGATGAAGCTCGCGGAGTCCTTCGACGGGACGCACCCGAAGTTCTCGCGCGCGCGGATCCTGCTGGCCCAGACGCTCGGCATCGAGGGCGGCGAGCGCGTGATCGTCTTCACGGAGTCGCGCGACACCGCCGAAGCGCTGACGGAGTTCCTCTCGGCGTCGTTCGCGGTGGAGAAGTTCGTCGGCCAGGGCGACAAGGAGAGCTCCGAGGGGATGACCCAGAAGGAGCAACAGGAGACCCTCGACGCGTTCCGAGACGGGGAGTTCGAGGTGCTCGTCTCGACCTCGGTCGCCGAGGAGGGCCTGGACGTCCCCGAAGTCGACCTCGTGTGCTTCTTCGAGCCGGTGCCGACCGCGATCCGGTCGATCCAGCGGAAGGGCCGCACGGGCCGGCAGGCGGAGGGCCGAGTCGTCGTGCTCCTGGCCGAAGACACCCGCGACGAGGCGTACTTCTGGATCTCGCGGCGGCGCGAGAAGGAGATGGAGTCCGAGCTCCGGGAGCTCAAGAGCGTCGCGGGCGACATCGAGTCCGAACTCAATCCGCCGCAGGGGGCGCTCGACGCGTACGAGAGTGCGGTCGAGAGCGAGCCAGAAGACGCGGACGGCGGATCGGCGACCGACGCCGGGCCGAGCGGCGGATCCGCGGACGACGACGCCGAAAGCGACGGCGGCACCGAATCGGCCGCGGGCGCTCGGACCGACGGCCAGGCGGGGCTGACGGACTTCGGCGCCACCGACGAGGAGATCGAGCGGGCGCGGGGAGACGGCGACGAGAGCGCCGACGGCGAGGCCGGCGACGACGGAGCCGACGAGGAAGACGACTCGGAGGGAATCGTCGCGACCGCCGGCGACGACGCCGACGAGACCGAGATCGTCGTCGACCAGCGCGAACTCGACGCCGCGATCGCGAAGGACCTCTCGAAGCGCGACGGCGTCCGCACGCGCCTGGAGACGCTGGCGGTCGGCGACTACGTCCTCTCCGATCGCGTCGCGGTCGAGCGGAAGTCCGTCAGCGACTTCCTCGATACGCTCCTGGACGGCGAGCGCTCGCTGTTCGAGCAGATCGGCGACCTCGCCCGCGCGTACGCACGGCCCGTATTGATCGTCGAGGGCGACGGCCTCTACGAGGAGCGGAACGTCCACCCCGGCGCGATCCGGGGCGCGCTCGCGTCGCTGGCGGTCGACTTCGACGTGAGCGTCCTCCGGACCAGAGACGAGGACGACACCGCCGACCTCCTCCTGACGATCGCCGAGCGCGAGCAGGGCGAGCGCGACCGGACGGTGAGCGTCCACGGCGAGAAGAGCGCGAAGACCCTCGCCGAACAGCAGGAGTACGTCGTCTCGTCGATCGCGGACATCGGCCCCGTGACCGCTCAGTCGCTCTTACAGGAGTTCGGGACCGTCGAGGGCGTGATGACCGCGCGCGAGGACGACCTCCGAGAAGTCGACGGCGTCGGCGAGGTGACGGCCGAGCGGATCCGCGAGGTCGTCGGCAGCGACTACGAGTAGCGGGGGTCAGCCCTCGTCGCCCGCGGGGCCGGACTCGGAATCGGCCGACTCTGCCGGGTTCAGCTCCGCCGAGCTTAGTTCCGCCGGATTCAACTCCGCGGAGAGCAGCGACGCCGACTCGACGAACAGCGCGACAGCCAGCGGGCCGGCGACGACGCCGAGCGCGCCGAGGGTGAGCGCGCCGCCGAAGAACCCCACGAAGTAGAGGCTCCCCGGGATCCGCGCCGTCTCGCGGGCGAGTCGGGGGCGGATGAGCACGTCCGGGAGCCACGCGACGACGAAGCCGCCGACGAGGAAGACGAGCGCCGCCTGGACCGGCTGGCCGAGCGCGACGTGGTAGGCCGCCAGCCCGGCCAAGAGGACGCTCGGGCCGACGATCGGGATGAACTGGAGGACGGCGGCGATGGTCGCGAGCGTCACGACCGCGTCGTAGCCGAGCGCGAAGAAGACCGGGACGGCGAGGGCGAACGTGCCGAGCGCGGTGACCGCCTGGAGGACGTAGATCGCGAACAGCGTGTCGCGGGCGCGGCGGTTGAGCGACTGGGCGGCGTCGCGGTAGGTCGGGGGTACGAGCGCCAGCGCCGCGCGGTGGGCGTCCTCGCCGTAGAACAGCAGCGAGTAGACGAGGAAGACGAACAGCGTGACCTTCACGAGCAGGACGGGCGCGGCCGTCGCGGCGCGGCGGGCGGCGCGCTCGACGACGACGACCGCGAGGTCGGTGAGCGACTCCAGCGTGAGGAGGTACTCGAACCCCAGGACCGAAATGTCGATCTCCGCGGGGAGCAGGCCGATCACGGCGACGAAGGAGTCGAAGCGGAGGTACGCCACGACCGCCAGCGGCGCGAGGAGCAGCAGCGTCGCCAGGAACGCCGCCGCGGTCGTGCCGGCGCTCGCGACCCGCCGGGACTGCCCCCGGTCGACGAGCTCCTGGCGGAGCGGCCACAGGAGGTACGCGACGGTGACGGCGAAGAAGACCGTCCCGAGGACCGACGCCAGGAGGGCGGCCGCGAGCGCGCCGGCCGCGACGAACAGGCCTCCGAGCGCGTA
The DNA here is from genome assembly GCF_051195055.1 of Halobellus sp. EA9. Classification (NCBI taxonomy): domain Archaea; kingdom Methanobacteriati; phylum Methanobacteriota; class Halobacteria; order Halobacteriales; family Haloferacaceae; genus Halobellus; species Halobellus sp. EA9. The sequence goes on from NZ_JBNTJW010000004.1 coordinate 213,572, forward strand.
TCGACGGTGCTGTGACATACCTCGGGCCTCAGGGCGCGGGGTGAAGAACGTTGCTACGGGCGCGGGGCCGGCCGGGGCTGATTTCCGGTCGGCGATTCACCACGGTTAAATACCACTGGGTGTGATCACTCGGTAATGAGACGGAGAACGTTCCTTCGCGCGGTCGGTGCGGGCGGGGTCGCCGGGCTGGCCGGCTGTACCGGCGGCGACGGCGGCGGTTCCACCGGGACGAGCGGCGGCGAGACGGAGACCGCGACCGGCACGGCGACCGGGACGGCCGGCGGCACGCCCGAACTGGTGGTCGCGACCTACGGCGCGTTCGTCGACGCGCCCTCGACGAGCCCCGGGCCGTGGATCAAGGAGACCTTCGAGTCGGAGTTCGACGCGACGCTCACCTTCGCGACGCCCGACAGCGAGATCAACTACTTCATCGAGCGGGCGCTCCAGGGGGTCGAGATCGACGCCGACGCCTACGTCGGCCTCAACGTCGATATGCTCATCCGGATCGACGAGAAGCTCGACGACGGGCTGTTCACGACGCTGGGCGACGTCGAGGGACAGAGCGACGTCAAGGAGGGTCTGAACTTCGATCCCCGGGGCCGGATCGTCCCCTACGACACCAGCTACGTCAGCCTCGTCTACAACGAGACGATGGAGAACGGCGACTTCACCGCGCCCCAGACGTTCGACGGGCTGCTGAAGCCGGCGTACGAGGGCGACCTCCTCGTGCAGAATCCGACGGCGAGTTCGACCGGGAAGTCGTTCCTCCTCCACACGATCAAGGCGAAGGGCGAGGACGGCTACCTCGACTACTGGCGGAAGCTACAGAACAACGACGCCCGCGTCGTGTCGGACTGGTCGACGTCGTACACCGCCTACTCCAACGAGGAGGCGCCGATGGTGGTCTCGTACTCCACCGACCAGGTGTACGCCCACAGGGAGGGCCAGGACCTCTCGAAGCACCAAATACGGTTCCTGAACGACCAGGGCTACGCCTACCCGGAGGGGATGTCGGTCTTCCGGAACGCCGACGACCCCGAGCTCGCGCGGCGGTTCCTCGAATTCATGCTTCGGCCCGACGTCCAGGGTGAGATCGCCCAGCGGAACGTCGCGTTCCCGGCGACGACGAACGCAGAACTCCCTTCGGACTTCGAGAAGTACGCCAAGGCGCCGCCGGAAGCAGTCACCTTCACGTACGACGCCCTGCGAAACAACGTGAGTGAGTGGACCTCGGCGTGGGAACGGCAGTTCGCCAGCAACTGACGCCGGAGGCGACGACGGATCACCCGTGAGTACCGCCCTTCGGGACGCCGCGTCCGGACTCGGGAGTCGCCTCCGAGCGGCGGCCTCAGCGATCGAGGCCCGCCTCCTGACCCTGGGGATGGTCGCGACCGCGTTCGTCCTCGTCGCGGTCTTCTACTACCCGGTCGCGACGGTGTTCGTCGACAGCGTCCTCGTCGACGGGCGAGTCACGATCGAACCCCTGGTCTCGGTGCTGACCTCCCGGTTCTACCTCGTCGAGATCTTCGGCTTCACCGCCTATCAGGCGCTCCTGTCGACGGTTGCGTCGGTCGTCTTGGGTCTGCCGGGCGCCTGGCTGCTGGCGCGCTTCGAGTTCCCCGGCCGGGAGACGCTCCGGTCGCTGACGATCCTCCCGTTCGTGATGCCGTCGATCATGGTCGCGATCGGCTTCGTCGCGACGTTCGGACAGAACGGGACGCTGAACGCGGTCCTGCGGGCGCTCGGGCTGCCGACGGTCGAACTGCTCTTCACGCTGCCGGCGATCGTCATCGCGCACGCGTTCTACAACGCCCCGCTCGTGGCGCGGGTGACGACCGCGGCCTGGGAGAGCGTCGACGCCTCGGCGATCGAGACCGCGCGGAGCCTCGGCGCGTCGCCGACGCGGGCCTTCCGCGACGTCGTCGTGCCCCAGTTGCTCCCCGCGGTGGCAGTCGGCGCGACGCTGACGTTCGTGTTCACGTTCGCGTCGTTCCCGATCGTCCTGGCGCTCGGCGGCTTCCGGCTGGCCACCGTCGAGGTGTTCATCTACTCGCGGATCCAGAACCTCGCGTACGCCGAGGCCGCCTCGCTGGCGGTCGTCGAGACCGCGGTCTCGCTCGGACTGACGTACCTCTATCTCCGCTACGAGGGTCGACAGCGGGCGTCCGGGCAGGGCGCACGGCCGCAACCCAGACGGTCGCTGTGGCCCGGGCGTGGCGGTGCCGAGGGCGGGATCGGAGCCGACGCCTGGGATCTTCGGGAGATCGCGACGCGAGTCGGGATCGCGGCCTACGCCCTCGTCGTCCTCGCGGTGTTCGTCGTCCCGATCGCCTCGATGGTGCTGACGAGCCTCACCGGGCCCGAAGGCGAGCTGTCACTCCGGCACTACCGCTTCCTGCTGGAGCGCCAGCGGACCGGCGCGGCCTATCAGGTCCGGCCGCTCCCGGCGATCGAGAACTCGCTGCTGTTCGGCGCGGGGACGCTCCTCGTGGCGGTCCCGATGGGCGTCCTGATGGCGGTGCTGACGACGCGGGACTTCCGCGGCCGGGCGGTCGTCGACGCGCTGTCGATGGCGCCGCTGGCGGTCTCGGGGATCGTCGTCGGCCTCGGTCTCCTCCGTGGACTGGTGTTCGGCGTCGAGGTCTTCGGGACGCGGCTCACCGTGACCGGCGCCCTCGCGGTCGTCGCGGCCCACGCCGTGGGCGCGTACCCGTTCGTGACGCGGAACGTCGCCCCGCTGTTGCGGACCCTCGACCCCCGGCTGGTCGAGTCCGCGCGGAGCCTCGGCGCGAGTCGGGCGCGGGCGCTCGTCGACATCGAACTCCCGCTCGTCGCCGCCGGCGTCGTCGCGGGCGCGGCCTTCGCCTTCGCGATCAGCATCGGGGAGTTCGACTCGACGGTCGTCCTCGCGGAGGGGTCGACGAGCTACACGATGCCCGTCGCCGTCGAGCGCTACCTCGGCCGGCGGCTGGGCCCGGCGACCGCGATGGGCTGTCTCCTGCTCCTGGTGACGGGTCTGAGCTTCGTCGTGATCGAGCGGTTCGGCGGCCAGTACAGCGGTCGGGGAGGATTCTGAGAATGGAACTGACACTCGACGGCGTGCGGAAGGCGTACGGCGAGACGACCGCCCTCGGCGGGAGCGGCGGCGTCGACCTCCACGTGAACGACGGGGAGTTCTTCACGCTCGTCGGCCCCTCGGGCTGCGGGAAGACCACGACGCTCCGGCTGGTGGCGGGGTTCGAGCCGCCCACGGCGGGCGAGATCCGATTCGACGGCCGGGAGATGCGCGGCGTGCCGCCCGAAGACCGGGGCGTCGGTGTCGTTTTCCAGAACTACGCGCTCTTCCCGCACCTCTCGGTCGCCGAGAACGTCGCCTACGGGCTCCGATTCGCCGAACCGCCCGGCGGCGAGACCCGCGAGGAGCGGGTGGCGTCGCTCCTCGAACTGGTGGACCTCCCCGATGCCGGCGACCGCGATCCCAACGAACTCTCCGGGGGGCAACAGCAGCGCGTCGCGCTCGCGCGGGCGCTGGCGCCCGGGCCGGACCTCCTGCTCTTGGACGAGCCGATGAGCGCGCTCGACGCCCGCCTGCGGGAGCGCCTCCGGATGCAGGTCAAGGAGATCCAGTCGGAGCTCGGGATCACCACGGTCTATGTGACCCACGATCAGGAGGAGGCGCTGGCGATCTCGGACCGCGTGGCCGTGATGAACGACGGCGAGGTGGCGCAGGTCGGGACACCGCGGGACGTGTACCGCCGCCCCGCCACCCGGTTCGTGGCGAACTTCGTCGGCGACAACAACGTCTTCGAGGGGACGGTCGTCGACGTCGACGTCGACATCGGCGTCGGAACCGACGTCGGCGCCGACGCCCGGGGCGTCGAGGGCGTCGAGGGCGTCGATACCGAGATCGACACCGGGAGCGGGAACGGGAACGGGAACTCGACCAGAACGGGCGGATCCGGCGACGAACCCGGAAAATCTCCAGGTGAAAGAGAGGGGTTCGGCGACGTCGCAGTCGACGTCGGGGGAAAGCGGATGGCGGTCGCGACCGAACGCGCGGTCGACCCCGGCGATCGGGTGCTGTTCTGCGTGCGGCCCGAGTCGATGCGCGTGTTCGGCGGATCGCGCTCGGACGAGTCGGGGCTCCGCTCGTCGGCGTCGAGCGGTTCGGAGAACGTCCTCGACGCGACGGTGTCGAACGCGGAGTTCCTGGGCGAGTCCACCCGGTCGTACCTGGCGTGGCGCGGCCGCGAACTGACGGTCCGGACGGTCGATCCCCTCGACGGCGACGTGCGCGTCGGCTTCGACCCCGCGGCGGCCCACGTCGTCGAGGTCGGCGACGGTGGGTGAGCGGGACTGGTGATCCGCGGCGGATGTGCGGGTGCGGCTGACGCAGTCGGAAGATCAGGGCGCGACGCCGACGGTGAGGAGCGTTCCGTACGTCCGGTAGCGCTCGACCATCGCCTCGCGGGAGTCCCAGTCATCTGTCGGGAACGCTTCCGCGGAGGGGATCTCGACCTCGCGGTCGGGGATGTTGTCCTGGCCGGCGACGGAGAGTCCGGCGTCGCGGAAGGCGTCGCGGTATTCGTCCCCGGACCAGCGGGTCATCTCGACGTCGATCCGCTCCTGCCACGCGTGGGAGTGGAGGTTCTCCTCGTAGTAGTTGACCGCGCAGTAGAAGGTGCCGCCGGGCCGGAGCACCCGCCGGACCTCTTCGAGGGTGTGGTGCGGATCGGCGGCGTAGTAGAACGCCTCCATACTCCAGACGTGGTCGATCGAGCCGTCGGCGAAGGGGAGTGCGTCGAAGTCGCCGACGACGTAGGCGACGTCGGGGTCGTCGGTGTAGGAGCGGGCGTTCCGGACCATCTCCGGCGACCCGTCGAGGCCGTAGACGCGCCCGGCGTCCTGCGTCTCGCGGAGCGCGCGGCCCGCGTAGCCGCTGCCGCAGCCGAGATCGAGGATCGTATCGCCCGGCTCGACGGGCATCCGTGCGAGGGCGTGCTTCGCCGTGTGCCAGTGTCGCTCTTCCATTCCCCGATCGCGGCCGTCGGCCGCCCAGGCGTCGAACTCGGCGCGAACGCTCATACTCGTCCGTCGGGCGGGCGGCACAAGAACGGTCTGCTTACGGGCCGGCCGCTTTCCGCGGGCGACGTCGCGGCGGCCGCAGACTTCCCTGCACGTATATATGCCAGGCCCCGTCGATGGGACGTATGGTCGGACGCCGTCGGCGCTTCGCGCTCTCCGATACCGCCCAGCAGATCATCGGGGGCTTCCTGCTCGCCGGGCCGTTCGTCGTCACCGAGGAGGTGTGGGTCCTCGCGCGGAGCATGTCGTGGCCCCAGGCGCTCCTGACGGTCGTCATCGTCTTCGTCATCGGGTACGGCGCGCTCTACAAGGCCGACGACCGCGACCCGGACAGAGAGACCGAAGTCGGCGGGATCCCCGTGCGGTTCATCTCGCTCGTCGCCGTCTCGTACCTCTCGGTGGTGATCCTCGCGATCGCGTTCAACGCGCCCGAGACGTTCCTCGGCGTGGATGCCGGAGCGGGCTCGTTGCGACCGCTCGTCGTTCCGGCGGGCCTCGGCGCGACCGTCAAGGCGATCAGCATCGGCGCGATATTCAGCGTGATCGGGGCGGCGACGGCCGACTCGCTGTACTGATCCCCACAGAGCGAGGGCGACCTCGGGACGTCTCCCGCATCGTTAAGTCGACGCGGCCGGACCAACGGGTATGGATTACACGCTCGCTATCGAGAACGCACCGGATTCGATCCCGGGCGGTACCGGAGTCCTCCTCCTCCATCCGAGCATCGGGGCGACAGACCGGATCGACACCGACTTCCTGAGGACCGACACCGATCACTTCCTCGTCGTCTCCACCCGAACGACGGCCCGCGAGGTCGAACAGAAGCTCGAACACTACGACGTCGACGAGTCGAAGGCGGTCGTCCTCGACACGCTCTCTGTCGAGCGCGGCTACTCGCGGCGCGGGAGCGAGCGCGTCCACTACGTCGCCGCCCCCGACGACCTGGACGGGATCGTCCAGAAGACCCGGGAGTTCCTAGAGTCCCACGACGGGAAGGTACGCGTCAGCGTCGATTCGGTGACCGAGATGGCGTACTACGCCGACGTCGACGGCGCGTACGAGGCGAGCAAACGGCTCCTCGAACTGCTCGACGAGCACGACGCGGTCGGGCTGTTCCACCTCTCGAACGAGGTCCACGACGAGGGGACGATCCGACGGTTCCGCGACCTGTTCGACGGGATCGTCGAACTCGACGTCGACGGCGGCGTGACCGCGGAGTTCTGATACTGTCGGGCGGAACCGTCCGACGGGAGGCTCACTCGTCGGCGGCGTCTTCGTCGGCCCCGTTCCCGCGGGCGTCGTCTCCGCTCGCATCCCCGGCGGCGTCGAGCTTCTCGAACGTCTTTTCGGCCCACTGGACCCCGTAGTCGGGGCCGTGTTCGACGAACGCCCGGGTGTCCAGGGCGGCGAACGGCGCGGGGAGATCGAGGTCGTGTTTGACCGCCGAGCAGGCGTACTCGGTCGCCTCCGCGAACGACGTACCGCCGCGGGCCACCGCGCGCGGGAGCGTCGAGAGCCGGCCGCGGAGCCGCTCGCCGGCGTCGGCCCAGGCGTCGTAGAGCGCGGGGCGGGCCTCCTCCCACTCGCGGAACGTCTCCCTGGTCTGGAGCCCCAGCCAGGCGTCGTAGAGCGCGGCGGCGATCTGGTAGACGTCGGCCGGAGACAGCGGGACGACCGCATCGAGCTCGCGGTAGGCGCCGTCGAAGAACGGGAGGAAGTGCTCGGGCGCGTCGGTGCCGACCTGGACGAACGCCTCCGCGAGCAGGAACTCCAGGAAGTCGTCGGGGGTGCCCTCCGCGCGCTTCTTGACGAGCACGATCGGGGGGTCGGTCTGGCGGCTCCAGACGACGGTGCCGTCGCCGGGCATCCCGATCGTGAAGTCCGAGCCGGCGTATCTGACGAGCGCGTCGGGGGCGTCCGGCGGGAGCCACTCCGCCGGGTAGATCGCTGGATCGAGGCCGTCGACGAACAGGCCCAGGTCCTCCGCCGCGGCCGGCGGTATCGTCTCGAAGTCGGTCCCGACGTCGAGGGCGACCGCGTCGGGCGCGTGGGCGTCGCGGACGGCGGCGACGGTCGAAGACAGCTCGCGTCGGTCGAACATAGTGTCCCTTGTCGGTGGGATCTCTTGAGCGGCGCGGCTCCCGCAGAAGAAGAGCGGCTATCCGAACGCGAGCGCGGCAATGATGGCGATGGCGAGGACGGCCGACACACCGACGGTACCGAGGACGATCTTCGTCGCTTGGCTCATACTGACACCCTGGCAACGGGGGCGCTTAAAACCAGCCAATCCGTCGGAACGGTCGACTCGGGGCCGGAGAGACGGCATCGAGAGGGAGTAGGAGGTAAAGGTAGGGGGTAGGGGACGTCGCGACCGAGGACGGGACCGGGACGGAGGTACGGATTCCGTGAGCGACTTCATAGTGATTACTCTCACTGTTTCCCGCCGAACGCCACCCCCGGTGACGGCGTTCGGCGGTAAGAGTCGAGAGTAATGACTATCAGACGTCGTCCGGATCGGGCGTCGTGTCCCACGTGTCGGGCACTTCGATGACGTACCGGCCGTCTTCCTGCAGGGAGATGATGTACTCCGTCCGGTCGTACAGCTCCATCAGATTGAGTTCGTACTCGCCGGGGGCGACGATCTTGATGCTCTCGAACTGTTCGTTGAGCTCCTCTCTGAGCTCGTCGAGGTCGGGGCGCTCGTCGCTCGACGGCTCGATGACTCGACCGTCGGCGTCGGGCGGGGGGGAAGCGGTGTCGCCCGTGTCCCCTGTTTCGGGTCCGCGCTCCGACTCGTCGGGGGCCGCGGCCGCGATTTCGTCGGGCGAGACGACGTCGCTGCGGGCTTCGGCCTGCGCCGCGTCCTCCGGGGGCTCGTCGGGCGACAGCGTATCGGCCGTCGACGATCCCGTCGGATCGGACGTCGGCGCGGTCGACGCGGCCTCCGTCGAATCGGGTGCGGGCTGGGACTCGGATCGGGGTTCGGGCTGGGACTCGGATCGGGGCTCGGGCTGGGACTCGGATCGGGGTTCGGGCTCGGATTCGGGGTCGGCATCCGGTGCGTTTCGGGTGGACGCCGATCCGCCCGCCGGAGTGTCACGTCGCGGCGGCGACTCGTCCTCGTCGCGCTGATTCGGCCACTCGCGGGAGGAGGCGAGGGGCTCCCGATCGGAATTGGCATCGGAATCAGGATCGGAATCGGAATCAAGATCGGAATCGGAGTCCGCAGACGCCGACGACTCTCCGAGCGCTCGGTCGGCCGCGTCGCTCCAGGCCGTCGAAGTTCCGGTCCCGGTTCCGGGATCGGGGTCGGAAACTGAGTCAGAGCCGGAGCCGGAATCGGGAGCGTCCGCCGCCGTACCGGACGCGCGTGTCTCCGATGGATTTTCTGGGGCGGTCCGCTCGCTCTCCTGGGTGGCGTCGGACTTTCGGGCGGTGGCCCCGCCCTCCGGACTGCTCGTTCCCTCGTCCGGCGTCGTCGCCGGGGCCGGACGGAACTGGAATTTGTTGCCGCCGCAGTTCGGACACCCCGACAGCATCTCCTTCGACCCGTCGGCGAACACTCGACCGCAGTTCGTGCATTCGTGAGGCATCTGTGGTTAGTGGGGGGCTGTGGTCGGGGCGGGAGCCGGGGGCGGCGTCATCGGTGTGTCCCTGTCATCGGTCACTTGTCTGCCCGTACCACGCTCACTTCCGCGAGACGAGCGCGCTGATGAGGTTCTCGTCCTTGTGGAGCGTCTCGATCTGGTTCGCGGGACCGATGACGGTGAGCTTCTTGTCCGACTCCTTGCCCATCAGGCGCCCGAGGAGACCCTGATTTCCCTTCCGGGACTGGGGGTAGGTCTCGATCTCGATCCCGTTGAACTCGTCGGGGCTGATCTCGGTCATCGTGACCTCGATGAGCTTCGACTCCTCGTCGGGCGAGAGCCCCTCTTCGAGGACGACGATGTTGCCGTCGCGGACGCCGTCGAGGATGAGCCGGATCTTCTCCATACTCGTCAGTCCCTCCATCCGGGCACCGCTGATCAGGTCGATCTGGACGCCGTCTCCGGTCTCGCCTGGGGTTACTTCCGGCATCGTGGTCACCCGAAGTACTCCGCGATCTTCGCGTAGACTTCGTCCATATTGTTCCCCTCCAGCGCCGACAGCGGGACGGTCTCGTGCTGGGGGAACGCGTTGGCGATGCGCTGGACGTTCGAGTCTTCGAGGTCGGTCTTGTTCGCGAAGATGAGCACGGGGAGATCCTGGCTCTCGATGATCCCGATGAGCATCGTGTTGACCTGCGTGAACGGGTCCTCGGTGCTGTCGAGCACGTAGATGACGCCGTCGACGTCCTCGCGGAGCCAGTGCATCGCCTCCGCGACGCCCTCGGTCGCCTCGCGGGACCGCCGGACGGCGTCGTCTTTGTCCATATCGTGTTCGAGGAACTCCTTGTAGTCGACCTTCGTCGTTACGCCCGGCGTGTCGACGATGTCGATGCTCACGGTCTTGCCGTCGCGCTCGATCTCGACGTTCTCCTTTCGGCGTGCGCGTCGGGTCTCGTGGGGGATGTGGCTCTCGGGGCCGACGGCGTCGCCGGTCCAGTCGCGTGCGATTCGGTTTGCGAGGGTCGTCTTCCCGGCGTTGGGTGGTCCGTAGATGCCGATCCGCTTGGGCTCGGCATCCGAGAACATCCGGTCGACGGCCCGTGAGATGCTATCTCTGAGGTCTGTGAACAGTCCCATCCTGGCCTCCCGCGCCTCCCGATCCGATCCGTGGTCGTGGAGGGCGTATGGAGGTATCACATTCCCGTGTTCACTTAAACACTGCGTCAGACGGCCCGCAGAGCGGAGGTCCATACGGAGAATTCGAACGGTTCAGGTCGGTGATAGGCCGGTTCCGGTACCGGGGTCGATGGGAGATGCCGCGAACGGATCGTCACGATCGAGTTCGAGCGAACGAAACACAGGAACGAAACGACAGTCGTTTCCTGCGTCTGCCTACCGTCCCGATCCTCTTCGGCTCTCCGGTCTCCCGACTCCTAATTACCAACTCCCTTCCCGATCCCCAACTCCCCCACCCCTTCGTTTCAACTGGAAACGCTCGATCCTGTGTGACAGAACGCGCTCGGGAATAAAATCCGTATATAAGTATAATAAAATTAAATAATAGCTATTGCTGTTTTATTTCTTATTTTGGAGTACGGGTCTGTTTTCTATTCTGCTGTAATAAAGCTACCGCTATCTAAAGCACCCGCTCACCCACCCCCACCCCATCGATGGACGTTCCACACGAAACGAAGGGGTGGGGGAGGGGCGGCCGAGTATCCTCGAATCCGGGAACTGTTACCAACTCAAAGCGTATCGTCGGCGATCGAGAATCTCGGCTCGTCCAATAGAACATCACGGGCGAGTGCCGATCGTGCCGAGAGATTGACAGCGAGATGGCCGATATCCGAGCGTATCAGCCTCTCTTGCACCACTTTCGAGCGATTCGGTTCGGGTCTCGACGCGTCGGTTCGTGTCTCCCAGGAGAAAAGAGGCAAGTTTTTTGTAGGACCTGTTCGTCTGGTTCGTCTGCATCAACTGGACACGTCGCCGAGAGAAAAACGCCGCAATTCGGTTTTCTCTCCCTACACGTCGGATCTACCGGACGCGGGGACGTGATTTCCAGTCGAAATCGGGGGGTTCATCGATGGACGAAGACACGCAATCCGGGAACGAAGGCACTGCCGACGGGGGCGACGACGTCGAGTCCGACACGCGACCCGACGCTCGCTCACTCGTCGAGGAAGCGGAGCCGAACGGGGACGAGACGGCCGATAGCTCTGACGCCGTCGACGGTTCGCCCGACGGTGGGAGCGCACACAGCGGCGGCTCGACCGCCGATCGCGACGCCCAGAACGCGGCGATCACGGACGAGTTCCCGGTCGACTCGCCGACGGACGACTCGGACGGGTCCGACGACGTCGACGAGTCGACCGAGAGCGACGAGTCCGACGAGCCCGGTGGAGCGGACGACCCGTCCGTCTCCGACCCACCGGCGGAGGCCGGCTCGTCCGCCGCCGACGGCGACGACTCGCCGACCGCGACGACCGCGGAGGACATCGACATCGGCGAGAGCATCGGCCCGAGCGATCCGAGTTCGCTCCGGGTCGGCGGGTCCGGGTCGACCTCGTACACCGACTCTGACGCGGAGACCGACGCCGTCGACGACGCGGACCCCGACGCGCGGTCGTCGGATCTCAGCCTCGACGAGGTCGTCCTCGACGACGACGACAGCCAGGGGCTCTTCGACGACCTGCTCTCGGGCGAGCCCATCTTCGAGAACAAGGAGGTCCTCCGGCCCTCCTACACCCCCCACGAACTCCCCCACCGGACCGAGCAGATCAATCAGATGGCGACGATCCTCGTCTCGGCGCTGCGCGGCGAGACCCCCTCGAACATCCTGATCTACGGGAAGACCGGGACCGGCAAGACCGCGAGCGCGAAGTTCGTCAGCCAGGAGCTGGAGTCGACCTCCAAGAAGTACGACGTCCCCTGCGAGGTCGAGTACATCAACTGCGAGGTCACCGACACCCAGTACCGCGTCCTCGCACAGCTTGCGAACAAGTTCATCGAGAAGAACCAGGACGTCATCGACGACGAGCTCGAAGAGCTGACCGACCTGCGCGACTCGGCGTCGAACACCGCCGACGCGGACGCGGCGCTCGTCGGCACCGACTTCGAGACGGTCGCCGACGTCGAGGCCCGAATCGAGGTGCTCGAAGCCGACCGCGACGAGATGGAGCAGGTGCCGATGACCGGGTGGCCGACGGACCGCGTCTACTCCACGTTCTTCGACGCCGTCGACTACGAGGAGCGCGTCGTCGTGATTATGCTCGACGAGATCGACAAGCTCGTCGAGAAGTCCGGTGACGACACGCTCTACAATCTCTCGCGGATGAACTCCGAGCTCGACAACTCCCGGATCTCCATTATGGGGATCTCGAACGACCTGAAGTTCACCGACTTCCTCGACCCCCGCGTCAAGTCCAGCCTCGGCGAGGAGGAGATCGTCTTCCCGCCGTACGACGCGAATCAGCTCCGCGACATCCTCCAGCACCGCGCGAACGTCGCGTTCAAGCAGGACGCGCTCACCGACGACGTCATCCCGCTGTGTGCGGCCTTCGCCGCCCAAGAGCACGGCGACGCGCGTCGCGCGCTCGATCTTCTCCGCACGGCGGGCGAACTCGCCGAGCGCGGCCAGGCCGACACCGTCGAGGAGGCCCACGTCCGCAAGGCCCAGGACAAGATCGAACTCGACCGCGTCGTCGAGGTGGTACGCACCCTCCCCACCCAGTCGAAGATCGTCCTCTTCGCGACCATCCTCCTGGAGAAGAACGGCGTCCGCAACGTGAACACCGGCGAGGTGTTCAACATCTACAAGCGGCTCTGTGAGGAGATCGACGCCGACGTCCTCACCCAGCGCCGCGTGACCGACCTGATCTCCGAACTCGATATGCTCGGCATCGTCAACGCCGTCGTCGTCTCGAAGGGCCGGTACGGGCGCACGAAGGAGATCTCGCTTTCGGTCCCGATCGAAGAGACCGAGGCGGTGTTGCTGTCGGACTCCCGGCTGGGCGACATCGAGAACGCCCAGCCGTTCGTGCAGGCGCGGTTCGACAACTGATAGCGATCGCTCCCGTCTCTTACCGCCGAACGCTACTCTAATACTCCTGGCCGCAGACCGTACCGACCGTGTTCGACGAGATAATGGAGAAGTTCGAGGGGAGCCCGAGCCAGCAGGAGGTCATCCGGCTCCTCTTGGAGCGCGGCTTCTCGGTCAACGACGACGGACGCGTCGTCTCCGGGGGAATCGAGATCCCGAACACGGGGATCGCCCGCGAGATCGGCGTCGACCGCCGCGTCGTCGACTCCACCACCACGGCGATCCTCGAAGACGAAGAGCTCCGGCGTATCTTCCAGAACATCTCGTCGATCCCGAGTCTGATGGACCTCGCGCCCGTCCTCGACCTCTCGGTGCTCACCGTCGAGGTCAACGACGCCGAGCGCCCTGGCATCGTCGCGGAGGTCACCACCCGGCTCGCCGACCGCGGCATCTCGATCCGGCAGACGATCAGCGAGGACCCCGAGTTCACCGACGAGCCGAAGCTCTACGTCATCACCGACGAGCCGGTCCCCGGCGACCTCCTGAACGAACTCTCCGAACTGGCGTTCGTCCGCCGCATCAGCATCGCGTGACCTCCGATCCAGACTCCGGACCCGGACCCGGACCCGGACCCGAATCCGGGTCTGACCCCGTCGCCGACACCGACTCGACTGCCGACCGCGCCGACACCTTCCGGACCGTCGACGGCCCCGGCGAGGCCGCCTTCGAGATCCGCGGTTCGGAGTTCGTCGGCTACGTCGCGCCCGCGGACTCGGTCGACGCGGCCGAGTCGTTCGTCGAGCGCATCCGCGAGCGCCACGCCGACGCGACGCACAACGTCTCCGCGTACCGCGTCCCCGCCGGCGAGGGCGGAAGCGCCCGATCGCCCGACGGCTCGACGATGCTCCGCGAGTACCAGTCCGACGACGGGGAGCCGAGCGGGTCGGCGGGGAAGCCGGCCCTGAACGTCCTCGTCCAGCGGGAGCTCCGAAACGTCGCCGCCGTCGTCACGCGCTACTACGGCGGGACGAACCTCGGCGTCGGCGGCCTCGCCCGAGCCTACTCCCGCGCCGTGAAGGAGGCCGTCGACGACGCCGGGGTCGTCGAGTCCCTCCCCCACGAGCGCTTTTCGGTCACGGTCGCGTACGACGACTCCGGGACCGTCCGCGGCCTTCTGGAGAGCGAGGGCGTCGCGTTCGACGCGTCCTACGAGGCCGAGGTGTCGTTTTCGGTCCGGGCGCCCGTCGACTCGGCCGCCGACCTCCGGGACCGGATCCGGAGCGCCACGAGCGGGCGCGCGTCAATAGAGCGCTGACGCGGTCGATTGCGGACGCGGTCGATTGCGGACGCGGTCGATTGCGGACGCGGTCGATTGCGGACGCGGTCGATTGCGGACGCGGTCGATTGCGGACGCGGTCGATTGCGGACGCGGTCGATTGCGGACGCGGTCGATTGGCGGTCTCACGTCCGACCCGCCCGTCGCGACGCCTCCGCGATCCCCGCCGACCGCGTCCGCAACGCATCGTGCGTACTGTTCTCACATCCCGGCTCCCCATCCTATTGGGCTCGGCTTCCCGCGGTTCCCTTCGAACCGAATCCGCACGACTCCGACGACGTTCGAGGTGAAATCGAGGGGTCCGCACCCGGGGCGCCGGGTCCCCTCCCGACGTTTCGGTGCGTCCGATACGTGACTCGTTCTCACAGTTTGGCTACGATTCCTATTGGGGTCGGTTTCCGGCGGTTCGTTTCGAAACGAATCCGGGCGACGGCGGCGCGGTTCGAGGCGAAACCGAGGGGTTCGGTCCGATCGGAACCCGAGGCTCAAACCGGCTTTTGTGTCACCCCCGGGTACTTGGGGGCGGCTCCTGAAGGACCGGTATGGTCGACATCGACTCCGAGACGCTGTTCAACGGCGCGGCGGCGGCCCTCACCACGGTCGCCGTCCTCTTTTTCGTCTTCAACGTCGAGTGGGGGTACTCGCCGGTCTCGAAGGTCCTGCTCGCGCTGGCGTTCCTCGCGGGCGTCTTCGCGGTCTCTCAGCGAACCGAGGACAGACAACTCACGCTCCTCGGCTACGGCGTCGTCGTCGCCTCCGTCGTCGGCGTCTTCTTCGACCTCGTGAACACCCTCGAGGCCGGCAACGCGGTCACCGTCTTCGGCCTGCTCGCGCTCGCACTCGTGCTGTTCGGTCTCCGAACGCGGTTCGACGAGCGGAATCACCTCCTGACGGCCGGGGGCGCGACCAGGCTCTTGGGCGCCCTCGCGGTCGTCGCCGGCGTCGTCCTCGTCGTCGACGTCGCGACCGGCGGCCTGGCGTACGAACTCCAGCCTGGGAGCCAGGTCGAGATCACCCAGTCGCCCCGCGACGAACTCCGCGTCGCCTCCGTGGTCGCGACGAACCCGACGCCGCTCCCCGAGCGCGTCGAGACTCCGGACTACGCGGTCTGTACGGCGGGCGACTGGAGCGAGTACCGACAGCCGACCGAGCCCGGTCGCGAGCGCCCGCCGGTCCACGCGGATCTGAACGTGCAGGACGGCTACAACGAGCACGTGATGAGCTTCGGGTCGAAGACCTACCCCGTGACGCTGTATCTCGACGCCGCCAACGTCTCCGGGGAGACGTTCTCCGTCCGCCGGACCGACGCCTGCCCGGACGACGCCACCGGCGAGCCGTACCTCGCGATCTTCGAGTCGTCGTCGGACCGGCCGGACGTCCGTCCGGTCTGATAGTGATCACTCTCGTCTCTTCCCGCCGTTACCGGGGTGGCGTTCGGCGGGAAACGTGAGAGTGATCTCTATGAATCGATCGCCCCGTCGCGACCGCCCGGGTGCCTCGACCGTCCCCGCGGTCGGCGTCAGTCGACGATGATGTCGGCGTCCTCGTCGTAGCTCTCCTCGCGGGACCGCGGCTGCATCTCGGCCCGGTAGCGCTCGATCCAGTCCGCGAAGCACGCCGGACAGAGCCGCTGGCTGTCGACCTCCGAGCGGTCGACGTTCAACTGGACGGTCCGCGCGAGTGGCTCTTCGATCGGATCGCCGCAGGCGTCGCAGGGCTCGCTCCCGGTCATACGTCCCCGTGGGCGACGCGTCGGTAAAGGTGTTCACCCGCTCGGGCCGCAGGTCGGCCGCAGGTCGGCCGCTCGTCGCCCCTCACGTCGTCCTGAACGCCCGGTCGCCCGCGTCGCCGAGGCCGGGCACGATGTACCCGTCGTCGTCGAGGCGGTCGTCGATGGCGACCGTCAGCAGGTCCGCGTCGGGGAACTCCCGGCCGACGCGAAGCAGCCCGTCGGGCGCCGAAACCGCCGAGAGGACGAACACGTCGGCGGGATCCGCGTCGGTGGAGCCGAGGACGTGATCGAGGACGGCGCACATCGTCGAGCCCGTCGCGAGCATCGGATCGGCCACGATGACGGTGTCCTCGTCGGTGATCTCGGGGATCTTCACGTAGTCGATGTTGATCGGGAACTCCCCTTCGTCGTTCATCCCGGCCTCCTCGTCGCGGCCGGCGCTGATGACGCCCTGTTTGGCTCGCGGGAACGCCTTCAGGAGCCCCTCGACGAACGGCGTCGCCGCCCGCAGGACGTTGACGATCACGACGTCGTCGAGGCCGCGGACCCGCTCGCCGGTGGTCTCGGTCAGCGGCGTCTCGACGGTGACGTACTCGGTCTCCATCGCGCCGTCGATGATCTCGTAGCCGCAGATCCGTCCGAGCTTGACGAGCCCCTTCCGGAACGCCACCTGCTCGGTCTCGACGTCGCGGAGTCGCGAGAGCGTGTCCTTCGCGAGTGCGTGCGTGATCAGATACGCGTCGTCGCGGTCTTCGATGGCCATTGTCCCACAGTCGCGGCACGATCTACATAACTCATCGGGGTCGTTCGCGCCCCGTCCCCGACAGTCGCTTCCGCTTTCTTCGGCCGCTATCGCGTGACGACGTACGTCGCCGCCATCAACACCAGCGCCAGCGACGCCACGTTGATCGGCGTGAACGACGCGATATCGACGAAGCCCAGCCCCCACACGACGACCGTCGCGAAGAGCGACGAGAGCACGAGGTTCATCACGAAGAGCACGCGCGGGTCTCCCTCGGAAGTCGTCTCCATACGCCCGCGTCGCAGGCGGCCTACACATATTTTGCGCCGGCGGCCCACATTCGACTGTGTCCGTCCGCAACCGGGAGGGCGAGCCCGTCGATCCGGTCCCCTTCGTCATCGTGGCCGGCTCGGCGTGGCTCCTGTGTCTCTCCTTCGGCCCGCTGTACCTCGACGCCTTCGCGATCCCGTGGCCCCGCGGGCTCGCGGTCTCCGTAGCGGTCGCGCTCGCGGCGACGCTGTGGGCCTACCGCCGGTTCGTCTGGACGGTCGATCCGGCAGTCCGGCGGGAGGTACCCGCGGACGTCCGGTTCCGCAAACTCTGCTACGGCGCCGTCGTCTTCGGGGTCGTCTTCATCCTCCTGAGCGTCGTCGCGTTCCTGAGCGCCGCCTGATCGACCGCGGCGCGCGGCCGCTCCGCCCTCCGGTCGTCCGTCGCTCGCGCACGAGCGAGGCGGAACTTTGTACGTCACGATCTTTCCCTATCGATATGGGACTGCTCGGCACGCTCAAGGACGCCTTCGAGGCCTCGACGGAGTCGCCCAACCGGGGGTCGTCCACGTCGGAGACCCGCGGCTCGTACTGGTGTCACGACTGCGCGGAACGGATCCCGGCGAAGGACGTCGCCGGCGACGCGCCGCCGACCTGCCCGGACTGCGGCGACGAGATGGAACTGGAGCGCTCGCCCGATTCGACGGGCTGCGCCTGCTGAAGCCGAATTCGAGACTCATAGTGATTACTCTCGTCTCTTACCGCCGAACGCCGTTACCGGGGGTGGCGTTCGGCGGTAAACAGTGAGAGTAATCACTATCAGTCCGTCGGCGTCGCGAGCACGGCCTCCGCGCCCGGTTCCGACGGGAACTGACCCAATCCCGACAGCGACGCCCACGCGTCGGGTCCCGACTCGAACTCCGCGTCGGTCAGGAGCGCCTCGTCGAGCCGCGCGCGGAGGGAATCCCCGTCGACGTCCTGCCCGATGAACACCAGTTCGGTGCGCCTGTCGCCCCACTCGTCGTCCCACTCGAAGCCGAGGTCCGAGCGGTTGTTCCGGTAGCTCCGCTGTTCGAACTCCGGCAGGCTCGCGATCCAGCGACCCGTGACCTCGACGGCGGCCGACGGGCCCGCCTGGCTGAACGTGAGGTGGGCGTCCTCGCGGCCGGCGACCCAGAGGTGGCCCTTCGAGCGGATCACCGACGGGGGGAGGTCCGCGAGCACGGCGGCGATCCGCTCGGGGTGGAACGGCCGGCGGCGGCGGTAGGTGAAGGAGGTGATGCCGAAGTCCTCCTCGGGGTGGACGTGGTCGTGGTCGTGGTCGTGGTCGTCGCCGTGGCCGTGTCCCTCGTGTGCGTGATCGTGTCCGTCGCTGCCGTGATCGTGCGCTGCTCCGTCGTGCTCGTCGCCGTCTCGCTCGTCGCTCTCTAGCGCCCGCTTCCACCCGGCCCGTTCTGCGGCGGCGCCGGGCTCGAACACCCCGAGGCCGAGGACCTCGTCGACGTCGATCTCGCTGTAGGTCGTCGGGTGGATGCGAGCGTCCGGGCGCAGCGTCCGGACGACCTCCTCGACGTGCGCCAGTTCGTCGTCGGTCACGAGGTCGGTCTTGTTCAGGAGGACCACGTCGGCGAACTCGACCTGCTCGACGAGCAGTTCCGACAGCGGGCGAGTCTCCCCGTCGCCGTCGCTCGCGACCGCCTCGGTCGGATCGCCGTCGGGGTCGAAGGTGTCCGCAAAGAGCCGGCTGTCGACGACGGCGACGACGGCGTCGACGCGGTAGCGCGCGGCGGCGGGCGACCCGCCGGTGAACAGCCGCGCGACCGGGCCCGGGTCGCTGATCCCCGAGGGCTCGACGACGAGGTGGTCGAAGGACCGCTCCCGTGCCAGCCGGACGACCGCGGTTTCGAGGTCGTCGCGGAGCTCACAGCAGATGCAACCGTTCGACAGCTCCGTGACGGTCCCGTCGGCGACCGAGGGCTCGGACGCCTCGTCGACGAGGTCGGCGTCGACGTTCAGTTCGCCTATGTCGTTCACGAGCACCGCGACGTCGCGGTCGGCGGCGCCCGCCAGCAGCCGATTGAGCAGCGTCGTCTTCCCCGCGCCGAGGCTCCCGGTGAGGATCGTCACCGGCGTCCCGTCCGTCGAAGTCGCCATACGCTCTGTCGGCGACGGCGCTACTTCAACGTGCGGGCGCGGGGCGGCTCGCCGCGACCGACGGCGAGCGAGCCGGCGGTGCGATACGCTTTTGTCGCGGCGTCCGTACCTCGCGCTATGTCGCTGGCCGACCGGATCGAACGCTTCAGAGCGCGCCTCGCCGAGTGGCTTCGAGGCCTCTACCACGGGATGGTCTCCCACCCGGCCTACGAGAAGATCGAAAAGGAGGCCGAAGACGTCGAGGACACGTTCATGCTCGCGTGCTTCCCCGAGGCCTTCGGCATCCCCTCGCCGGTGTCGTACTACACCGCGGAGCTGCTCCCGTACCTCGAAGACGAGTTCGAGGCCTGGGAGCGCCGGATGTGGGACCGCGGGTCGCTCCTCGAACGCAAGGGCCAGCAGTACCACTTCTGACGATGCGCAAACACGTCTTCTTCGGCGGGAAGGGCGGCGTCGGCAAGACCACGATGTCGTCGGCGTACGCGCTCCGCTGTGCCCGCGCGGACCTGCGCACGCTGATCGTCTCGACGGACCCGGCCCACAGCACCTCCGACGTCTTCGACCAGCAGTTCGACGACGACCCCGCGTCGGTCGAGGGGATCGAGAACCTGGACGCGATGGAGATCGACCCCGAGGCCGAGACCGAGCGGCACCTGATGGAGACGAAACGGGCGATGAGCGACCAGGTGAGCGCCGCGATGGTCAACGAGATCGACCGCCAGATCGAGATGGCCCACCAGACGCCCGGCGCCTACGAGGCCGCGCTGATGGACCGCTTCATCGACGTGATGCGCGAGGCCGACGACTACGACCGCGTCGTCTTCGACACCTCGCCGACCGGAGGGACGCTTCGGCTCCTCTCTCTGCCGGAGATGCTCGAAGGATGGATCGACCGGCTCGCCCACAAGCGCGAGAAGGCGATCGAACTCTACGAGCGGGCGGCCATCGGCAACAACGAGCCCCGGCGGATGATGGACGGCGATCCGATCCTCGAACGGCTGCGCACCCGCAAGGAACGCTTCGAGTTCGCCGGCGATCGACTGCGAAACGACGCCGCCTTCTTCCTCGTCGTCAACCCCGACGAGCTGTCGCTCCGTGAGACGAGCCGCGCCATCGACGAACTCCAGTCCTACGGGCTCGACGTCCGCGGACTGGCGGTCAATCGACTCACGCCCGAGCCCGAAGACCACGAGGAGGGCCGCGGCGCCCGCTTCCTCCGCGACCGGGTCGAGACCGAGCGCGAGCACCTCGACGAGCTGCGGGAGTCGTTCGGCCCGCCGGTCGTCGCCGAGGTCGAGACCCGCGTCTCCGAGGTGAAAGGGAGTATCCTCGAAACGGTCGCGTCTGAGCTCGACATCGAGGTCGGCGTCGAGCCCGCCTCGACCCCGGAGTGACCGCTCGCTCGATCCGACACGCTCGGCCCGACGCTCGATCTCCCCGCAGTCGGACGGAATCCGTCCGCTCGCAGCCGATAAATGCGCTCAATGATCGTTAACATTATACGTGATTATTTCACAACCACGCGTGGGGTAATATCAATATGGTTCAGGTGCTATGGCTCGTCATAGCGGCACTCGCGTTGTTCAGCGGCGGGTACCTCGGGTACTCGAAGTATCTCGCGCAGTTCGTCGACCTCGACGACAGTCGCGAGACTCCGGCACATAAGTACGAGGACGGGCAGGAGTACGTCCCATCGAAGAAGCCCGTCCTCCTCGGCCACCACTACTCCAGCATCGCCGGCGGGGCGCCGATCGTCGGCCCGATCACCGCCGGCGTGCTCTGGGGCTGGCTGCCGGCGATCGCCTGGATCGCGATCGGCAACCCGCTGATGGGTGCCGTCCACGACTTCTCCGCGCTGTCGGCCAGCCTCCGACACGAGGGGAAGTCGATCGGCTACATCATCGGCGAGTACGTCGGCGAACGCGGCAAGAGTATGCTGCTGTGGTTCGCGTTCCTGACGATCATCCTCGTCGTGGCGGTGTTCGCCCTCGTCGTGGCGATCGTCTTCAACGCGTACCCGTCGGCGGCGACCGCGAGCCTGATCTACATCGGGCTGGCGGTCCTGCTCGGCGTCTGGCTGTACCAGCTCGACCTCCCGTTCCTCGTGGGGACCGGGCTGTTCGTCGCGCTGATGTTCGCCGGCGTCTGGGTCGGCATCCAGTACCCGCTCGCCCTGGTGCCGGGCGGCGACTACCCGGCGAACACCATCGTGCTGTTCGGCTCGAACCTCTCGTGGCTCCCGGCCGCGGGCGCGTTCGGCGCCAACACCGCGGCCTGGATCCCGATCATCCTGCTCTACGGCGCGATCGCGAGCGCGCTCCCGGTGTGGTTCCTGCTCCAGCCGCGTGACTACCTCTCGTCGTTCCTCCTGTACACCGGCGTCGGCGGCGCGCTGCTCGCCGTCATCGTCGGCACGCTCCTCGGGACGGCGAGCCAACCGCTCGTGACGAACCTCGAACCGTTCTACGGCTTTGTGGGCCGCAACGGCGCGCCGCTGTTCCCGCTGCTGTTCATCACGATCGCCTGCGGGACGATCAGCGGCTTCCACTCGCTGGTCTCGTCGGGCACGACCGCGAAGCAGCTGAACCGCGAGACCGACGCCCGCGCGATCGGGTACGGCGGGATGCTCGGTGAAGGACTGCTCGCGACGACCGCGCTCATCTGCGTCGCGCTCGTCGCGCCCGACGTCGGTGGCGGGATCGGCCTGGCGCTGCCGACGTTCGCGAGCGGCGGAGCCATCCTCCTCACGAGCTTCGGCGTCCCCCAGTCCTTCGGGGGGCCGTTTATGGCGCTCGTGCTCGTGAGCTTCCTCCTGACCTCGACCGACACGGCCGTCCGCCTGGGCCGCTACATGATGGAGGAGATCGTCGGCACGCCCGAGACGTCCGTCCAGTCCTTCGCCGCGGACCGCTACGGCAACGCCGCGGTGCAGACCATCCCGGCGTACATCCTCATCGCCAGCGGATCGTGGGCGACGCTCTGGCAGCTCTTCGGCGGTGCGAACCAGCTGCTGGCGGCGCTGGCGCTCCTGACCGCGACCGTCTGGCTGGCCAACTGGGACGACTCGAAGCAGCTCCTCAGCACCGGCGGTCCGATGGCCGTGATGGTCGTCATCACCGTCTCGGGGCTCCTGTGGCTGGCCTTCTACAGCAACCTCTACACGAAGTTCCTCGACCCCGCCTGGATGGCGGACGCGACGATCGTCCAGATGCTGTCGGCGGTGACGCAGATCGCCCTCGCGCTCGTGTTGGTGTACCTCGGGCTCTCGCTCGTGAAGATGGGGTACGACAACATCGAGGCGGTCCGGAGCGGCGAGCGCTCCGGCGGGTTCTCGCCGGGCGACGACTGAGCCCGGAAGATCCGCGTTCCGAACCGCCGCTCTTTCCTCTCGGTCCCTTCTCGCCGAACGGCTACCGTCCGCCGACCAGCCGCGCCACCGCCCCGCGTAACCGCCCGAGCAGCCCCTGCCGTCGGTCCGCCGGGGGCACGTCACGCCACAGCGCGAACGCCTCCGCGGAGTCGGCGCTCTCGCTCTTTACGATCGCCTCGCGCTCGGGCGCGACGACCCCGACGTTGACCTCGTAGTGGCCGTAGTAGCCGAACTTCAACAGATTCCGGTCGCGGAAGCCCTCGACGAACTCCGCGACGTCCGCGGGGATCTCCTCGGCGACGAGGACGAAGGTGAAGTCCGTCCCGAAGTGCTCCTCGTCGGGGACGAGCCACTCCGCGGAGTCGGCGAGGTCGTGGCCGAGTTCGATCAGCCGTTCCAGGTCCGCGACGGTCGGCCGGTCCCGCCGCCGGGCGAACAGGAACTCCCGGTGCTCGTGGTTCGCGTAGTCGAGCGCGGGGTGGAAGAAGTGCTTCTGGCTCTCCATCCGCATCTCGGCGTAGAGGGCGAACCGCTCGCCGCCGACCGCGCGGTCCCGTTCGAGGTCGTAGTTGAACATCAGGCGGTCCGAGACCCGGTCGAGGTACTCGTCGTCCCAGACTGGGACGTCGTCGAGGTCGATGCCGACCTCCTCGGCCGCCTCGACCGGATCGAACGGCTCGGACTGTTCGGACATCAGTCCTCGGCGTCGTAGGCGACGGCGTCGCCGTCGACGGCGGGCGCGCCGATCGCGAGCACGACGACGTCCCCGTCGGCGTCGTCGGGGTTGTAGGCCCGCTGGGGGCTCTCGGGGTCGACCGCGAACAGCTCGTCGGTCTCGACCTCGAAGGACGCCTCGGGCGTCTCGACGGCGAGCGTCCCAGAGAGGACGTAGAACGCCTCCTCCTGTTCCTCGTGGTAGTGGTACGCGAGCGGCAGCTGCTCGCCCGGCTCGGCGCGGAAGCGATTGATCGCCATATTCCCGAGCCCCGCGGCCGCCCCCAGGCGACGCAGTTCGCACGGCCGCTCGTCTGCCGGCTCCACGTCCTCGTAACCCACGGTCCGATATCCCATACCCGCACACTCCGCATACAGGCACTAAAGCCGCTCGGGACCGGCGCCATCTTCCCCCAATTTTAATGTCGTTTGCCTCCCTTACGTCGGTACGATGCGCACGAACGACAACACCGAGTCCTGCGGGCGCTGTGCGATGTCGACGGTCGTGGACACGACCGATCCCGACGTCGAGGGCCCCTTCGAGGGCGATCGGATCGAGGTCGACGAGGACTCGCTCCGTCGCGCCTCCCCGAGCGCGTGGCTCAGCGGCGTCGTCAGCCGGCTGGACCGGGCCGCGACCGACTTCATCCACGGGCGCTGAGCGGCGTCTCGCGTCCTCGCGCCGCGAAACCGTTCGATGCGGTGTGGCGGACGGTCCCACGGTCCGGAGTAGAGTTTTATACTTCCCCGTCCCTACCCCGTCAGAAGCGATGGAAGAGAGCGTCTCCGGATTCAAGGTTCGGGGCTCGTGGGGCGACGTCGTCGAGCACGGCGAACGCATCACCCGCGCGCTCCGCGACGCCGGCGTCGAGGGGGAGGCCTTCGAGGAGTGGGACGAGTGGCGCCCGAAGTCCCACGAGCGCCTCTCGAAGGACGTGAGCGAGAAGACCGCCGTCCAGGCCAGCGTCGCCGAAGGCGAGGGCGAGAAGGCCGGCAAGGGTCCCGACGAGGACCTCCAGACGGCGGGCGAGCGCCTTTCCGAATCGTACGAGCGCGTCGAGGAGGGCGACAGCGACGGCGCCGTCGAGCGCTGGTCGGAGTCGCTCGGGTACGTCGCCCGCGCCGCCGACTCCGCCGGCCGCCGGGCGCTCCGCCGGGTCGAGAACACGGTCTACCAGCGCGTGATGACCCAACTGGCGCCCTACTACTTCGACAACGAGCTCGTGAGCGCCAACATCCAGAAGTCCGCCCGCGGCGACGACGAGGTGACGTTCATCTTCGAGGTGAACATCAACGACGACGACCTCAAAGACGAGGTCAGCGGCCGGCTCGCGGCGTTCGACGACGAGGTGACCCGCTGGCACGTCGACACCCCGAAGGAGACAGAAACCGCAGAGGCCGCAGAGGGCGTCGAGCCGCCCGAGTCCGAGGAGCGCTCGCGCTCGACGACGAACTGAGAACGGGGCGGGCGCCGGTGCCGCGCCGCGGACCGCCAACAGTCATACTCCCCGCCTCGTATCTCCAGGTATGTCCGACCCGCTCCGGATCGAGTCCGGCGAACTGACCGCCGCGGAGATCCTCGAGGCGCTCCGGGAGGGGCGCCGTGTCGTCGTCGAGGCCGAACTGCTCGGCGGCACCCACGAACTCTCGCTCCGGCACGACGGCGAGACCTACTACTGCGACACGCCGACGACGCTCCACAAGCACGACGACGAGGCGGAGATGCTCGCCTGCATCGAGAAGATGGGCTACGCGCGGGCGGAGTAGCGCCGTCGACGCCCCGCCGCCGCCCCGCCGATGACCCGCGGACCGGAACTGCCGCTACCCCGGACTTTAGTCGCGTCGGCGGTGAACGGCGTGTATGGCCGACGTACCAGAGATGAGCGACCTCCTGGAGACCGAGGATCCGGGGTTCCAGCAGGTGCTGGCCTGCGTCTTCGGGATCCAGCGCCACGAGAGCCGGACCTACCTCACGCTGCTCGACAATCCGGGCAGCACCGTCGCGGAGCTCGCGGACATCCTCGACCGCGACCGGAGCAACGTCAACCGCTCGCTGACGACGCTGATGGAGAAGGGCCTCGCCGCGCGGGAGCGACGCCTCCTCGATTCGGGCGGGTACATCTACCAGTACACCGCGACCGACCTCCCCGAGGCCAAGGAGATGCTCCACGACGCCCTCGACGAGTGGGTCGAGCGCGTCCACCGGAGCATCGACGAGTACGGCGCCGAAGAGGCGGCCTAGCGCGTCGGCCGCCGGTCGACGGCCCCGTCGGACGCGCGAACCGCCCTCCTTTTCACCGGCGAACGCGAGGAGTCCCACAATGAGCCTCGAACTCACCGCGCCCGCGCCCGACGCCCCGGACGTCGCCGACGACGGCGTCTGGCTCGCGGACATCGAGACCGGCGAGACGTACGCGCCGTTCGACGAGATCAGGTACACCGGCGAGGACGGCAACCTTCTCGAAGTCCGCTACGCCGACCCGCCGACGTTCGAGGACTTCCGAGGCCAGGGCCGCGGCGTCTGGCGCTACCGCGCCGCACTCCCCTTCGACGAGGGCGTCAGCCTCCCCGAGGGCGACACGCCGCTCCACGAGGCGCCGCGCCTGCGCGAGTCGATCGGCGTCGAGACCCTCCGCGTCAAACACGAGGGGATGAACCCCACCGGGTCGTTCAAGGATCGGGGAATGACCGTCGGCGTCCGCGTCGCGCGGGAACTCGGCGTCGACCGCCTCGCGTGCGCCTCGACGGGGAACACCTCCGCGGCGCTGGCGGCCTACGGCGCCCGCGGCGGGATGGAGACGCTCGTCCTCCTCCCCTCGGGGAAGGTCGCCGCCGGCAAGATCGCTCAGGCGGCGCTCCACGACGCCCGCATCCTGGAGGTCGACGGCAACTTCGACGCCTGTCTCGACATCGTCCAGGACCTCGCTCGGCGCGGCGAGGTGTACCTCCTCAATTCGCTCAATCCCTTCCGCCTGGAGGGCCAGAAGACGATCGGCCTCGAAATCTTAGAGGAGTTCCGCGACGACTACGGCCGCTTCCCCGACCGGATCGTCCTCCCCGTCGGCAATGCGGGCAACACCTCCGCGCTCTACAAGGCCTTCCGCGAGCTCGTCCAGTCCGGCGCGCTCGACCCCAGCGAGGTCCCGAAGCTCACCGGCGTCCAGGCCGAGGGCGCCGCGCCGATGGTCGAGGCCGTCGAGCACGGCTGGGCGGACACAGAGCGCTGGGAGGAAGTCGAGACCCGCGCGACCGCGATCCGGATCGGCAACCCCGTGAACGCGCCGAAGGCGCTGCCCGGCATCCGCGAGACCGGCGGGACCGCCGTCTCCGTCTCCGACGACGCCATCACCGAGGCCCAGCGCGACCTCGCGAAGGAGGGCATCGGCGTCGAGCCCGCCTCGGCGGCCTCGGTCGCCGGGCTGAAGAAACTCCGCGACAGGGGCGTCGTCGACGCCGACGAGGACGTCGTCTGTCTCACCACCGGCCACCTGCTGAAGGACCCCGACGCGGCCTTCGAGGCCGGCGGCGACCCCGAGCCCGTCGCCAACGACACCCAGGCCGTGTTGGAACACATCGGCGCGAAATAGGGTCGGCCCTCCCGCTCACTCGTCGCCGTGCAGACGTCCGTTCGCCGCCCGTCTGACGGGCATTCTTGAGGGTATGGTACTACGTACCACATATGGCCTCGTCGTCGTCACCGACCTCCTCGGGCGGCGACGCGCCCGGCCCGAATCCCGAGCGCGCGGCGCGTCCGCTGCTCGTCGATCGGATCGCCGAACTGGAGGAGGAACACGAACGGCTCGCAGCGGCGAACGCCGAACTGGAGCGGGAGAATGAACGCCTGGAGCGGAAGGACGAACGCCTGGAGCGGCGTCTCCGCCGTCGCCGCCGCGAGCGTCAGGACGTGATCGATCGCTACGAGCGACAGCTCCGCCGGCGGACGGCCGAACTGGAACGCGAGCGCGACCGGAGCGACGAGCGGCGGACCGGGGCTCGTGGGCGCATCGCCGCCGTGCTCGCGATCGGGCGGCGGTTCGCCGAACGCTGTCCCGGATTTGGATCGACAGAGCAGCGTAGAAGGTGACAGAGCGGCGCCGAGTGGCTACTCCTCGTCGCGGTCGTCCTGGCCGTTGAGCGTGAGGTAGGTGACGTCGATCATCCGCTCGTCGGCGAGGATCGTCTCGACCACCTCTTGGGGAACGGGGTCGTCGAGGTTGTAGACGGTGAGCGCCTCGCCGCCCTCCTCGTCGCGGCGGGCGTTGAACATCCCCGCGATGTTGATGTCGTAGTCGCCGAGCACCGAGCCGATGAAGCCGATGACGCCCGGCCTGTCGGCGTTGCGGGCGACGAGCATCTTTCCGTGGGGGATCGCGTCGACCCGGTACCCGTCGATCTTGACGATCCGCGGGTCCTCGCCCGCGAAGAGCGTCCCGCAGACGCTCAGGGACTCGTCGTCGTTGCCGACGCGGACCGTCACGAGGCTCTGGAAGTCCTCGGACTGGAGGCGCTTCGACTCCGTGACGTCGATGCCGCGCTCCTCGGCGATCTGCGGCGCGTTCACGGCGTTGACCTGCCACTCCAGCGGCTCGAAGACGCCCTTCAGCGCGGAGGCGGTGACGAGCTCGACGTCCTCCTCGGCGATGTCGCCCTCGTACTCGACCTCGACCGAGGAGATCCGGCCGTCGAGCAGTTGCGCGGCGATCTTCCCGGCTGTCTCGGCGAGGCCGATGTACGGTCGAATGCGCGGGAACACGCTCTCGTCGACCGAGGGCGCGTTCAGCGCGTTCATCACGGGCTCGCCCGCGAACGCGGCGTCGATCTGGTCGGCGATCGAGGTGGCGACGTTCTCCTGGGCGGCCTCGGTGGAGGCGCCCAGGTGCGGCGTCACGACGATCTCGTCGACGTCCAGGAGGGGACTGTCCGGCGAGACGGGCTCGTCGGCGAAGACGTCGACCGCCGCGCCGTCGAGGACGCCGTCGTCGACCGCCGCCGCGAGCGCGTCCTCGTCGACGACGCCGCCGCGGGCGCAGTTGACGAGGAAGCCGCCGCCCATCAGTTCGAGCTCCTCGGTCGAGACCATCCCCTCGGTCTCGGGGGTCAGCGGCGTGTGGACCGTCAGGAAGTCCGCCGCTTCGAGGCACTCCTCGAACTCGACCAGTTCCGCGCCGAGGCGCTCGGCGCGCTCCTCGCTGATGTAGGGGTCGAAGGCGACCAGATCCATCCCGAGTCCGTCGAGCCGCTTTGCGACCTCCTGGCCGACGCGGCCGAGGCCGACGATGCCCAGGGTCTTGCCGTTGAGTTCGGTGCCGAGGTAGTCGCTCTTGGCCCACTCGCCGTCCTTCAGGCGGGCGTGGGCCTGCGGGATCGAGCGCGCCGCGGCGAACGACATCGCGACCGTGTGCTCGGCGGCCGCGCGGACGTTCCCCTCCGGCGCGTTGGCGACGATCACGCCGTGTTCGGTGGCGGCGTCGATGTCGATGTTGTCGACGCCGATCCCGGCGCGACCGACGATGACGAGGTCGGGTGCGGCCTCGAAGACCGCCTCGGTGACCTCGGTTCCGGACCGAACGACGAGCGCGTTGGCGTCCGAGACGGCCGAAAGAAGCGCTTCGCCCTCCACGTCGTAGGCTGTCTCTACGTCGTGGCCCGACGAGCGGAGGCGTTCGAGCCCCGCGTCGTCGATCGGGTCCGTAATAAGCACCTTCATATGCTCACCCCTATCTCGCTTCCAGGGTTAAACGTTTCTTCTCGCCGCTGACGAGGGTTTGAGCCCTGTTATCGACTACCGTGGCGTCGCGGATAGGAGATTTGAAAGCCTCCGCTTGCGATTTCCGGGTATGCGACTCGTGGCCTTCGACTTCGACGGAACGCTTTCGGACTCGGAGATGACGGTCCTCCTCGGCGAGCGGATGGACGTCGCAGACCGGATGGCGGACATCACGGAACGCGCGATGAACGACGAGCTCTCCTACGCCGAGAGCCTCCGCGAGCGCGCGTCGCTCCTCGACGGCCTCGAGGCGGAGGGCGCCGAGGAGGCCTTCGGCCAGGTGCGGCTCCGCCCCGGCGCGGCCGACCTCATCGAGCGCCTGCGCGACGCCGGCCACCACGTCGCGATCCTCACCGGCGGCTTCGAGCGCGGCGTCGAGCGCGCGCTGGAGCGCGAGGGCGTCGAGGTCGACACCATCGTCGCCAACAGGCTCCCGATCGAGGGCGGGCGCCTCACCGGCGACGTCGAGGGGCCGCTCATCACGGGCACGAAGGACGACGCCCTGGAGTCGCTCGCGGACGATCTCGACGTCCCCCTCTCGCGGACGATCGCGGTCGGCGACGGCGCCAACGACCTCCCGATGCTGGAGGTCGCGGGGCTCTCTGTCGGCTACCTCCCGAAGGACGCCGTCCGCCCCGCCTGCGACGTTGTCGTCGCCTCGATGTACCGGCTCGGGAAGGTGCTGGAGGGGTACAACGTCGTCAAGCCGTCCGAGGCATAGCGATCACTCCGCGTCCGCGACGTTCGCGTTCCGCATCGCCGCGAGATCGGCCGCCAGCGCCTCGGCGATGGCCTCCGAGAGCCCCGGCGGGACGGCGTTGCCGACGACCTTCAACTGCGTGCTCTTGGGCCCCTGGAACACGTAGTCGTCGGGGAACGACTGGAGGATCGCGCACTCGCGGACGGTCCCCACGCGGTTCTCGACGGGGTGGATGAACGCCGCGTTGTGGTTCTCCTTGACCGTGATCGAGGGCTCGTCGCGGGGGAGCCGCCGCCAGCTGTCGCCGTAGCTCTCGTAGAGGCTCTCGCCGGGTTCGACCTCGGCGATGCGCTCTCGCATCTCCTCGGAGTGGTCGGTCTTGTCGTGGTTCGGCAGGCCCTCGATTTCCCTCTCCAGGAGGGCCTCCTCGACGGTCACGTACGGCTTCAGCCGCTTTCCGGTGAGCGTCGCCTGCTTCGAGGGGCCGTGGGTGCACTCGGGGTAAGTCGGAACGGAGCCGTCGCGACGCCCCTGGAAGATCACCCGGCGGCGGTTCTGCGGGACGCCGTAGTCGGCGGCGTTGAGCGTCTCGTAGGCGGGCTTCTCGTAGCCCGCGCGCTCGAAGCCCTCCAGGATCGCCCGGAGGGT
The DNA here is from genome assembly GCF_051195055.1 of Halobellus sp. EA9. Classification (NCBI taxonomy): domain Archaea; kingdom Methanobacteriati; phylum Methanobacteriota; class Halobacteria; order Halobacteriales; family Haloferacaceae; genus Halobellus; species Halobellus sp. EA9. The sequence continues at coordinate 243,718 of NZ_JBNTJW010000004.1, forward strand.
GTCGCCGTCCTCCATCGACTTGATCCCGGGGACGTTCTCCATCGCGAACGCGTCCGGTTCGACGAACTCGACGAAGTCGATGAAGTTCCCCACCAGGTAGTTCCGCTCGTCGTCGGGGTCGCGGTGGCCGGCGATGCTGAACCCCTTGCACGGCGGGCCGCCGATCACGACGTCGATCTCGTCCGCGTCGATCGGATGCGACTCGAAGAACTCGGCGGGCTCGACCGCCGAGAGATCCGCCTGGATCGCCAGCGCGTCCTCGTGGTTGTGCTCGTAGGTCGCGAGGAAGTTGGCCTCGACGTCGACGCCGGCGACGACGTCGTAGCCGCCCTGCAGGAACCCCTCCGAGAGGCCCCCGCCGCCGCAGAAGAGATCGAGCACGCGGATCGACGATCGATCGAGGTCTGTGTCCGGCATTCGCGGGTTTCTCCGAGACTCGTCGCCGACCGTATTTAAAAATCGCGGGCCGGGAGTCCGACCCGGAACGCTCGACCGATCGCGCCTCCCATTACTGTTCGGCGCGCCGTGCCGCGCACCGGTACCCCTCGTCGGTCTCTGCGAGTTCGCCTCGCTCGACTAACTCCGCCAGCGCGCGCTCGACCTCGGCCTCGCTCAGGCCGCTCCCTTCGAGGGTCTGGAGGACTTGGTCCTTCGAGAGGGCCACGAGGCGCTCGCCGTCGCAGTTCAGATCGACGATCTGTTGGACCAACTCCAGGGTGTTTTCGGATGGGTGCGTGGACACGGTGCGTTCTCGCTACCGGATCATCGGGGGCAGAGGTAATAAGTGATCGTACAATTGTGAACTCGGGTTCCGTTTGTCAGTGTTCCCGCACAGTGGTCACTCTCGCCGTTTACCGCCGAACGCTACCCCCGGGAACGGCGTTCGGCGGTAAACAGTGAGAGTAATCACTATCAGTCGCCCGCCGTCCGCGCCCGCTGGCGCGCGGCCTCGACGCTCTCGCCGTCGCGCAGGACGGCGTCGACGAACAGCTCGCCCGCCTTGTACGACGAGCGCACCATCGGCCCCGACGCGCAGTAGAGGAAGCCGAGTTCCTCCTCGGCGACCCGCCGCCACGTCTCGAAGGCGTCGGGGTGGACGTACTCGAAGACGTCCAGGTGCGACCGCGAGGGCTGGAGGTACTGGCCGAGGGTCACGATGTCGACGTCCGCTTCCCGAAGATCCGAGAGCGTCTGGTAGATCTCGTGGTCGTACTCGCCGAGGCCGAGCATCAGGCTCGTCTTGGTGTAGACCTCGGACTCCTCGGACACCTGTTCGAGCACCGACAGCGACTGCTCGTAGCCCGCGCGGCGGTCCCGGACGGGCCACTGGAGCCGCTCTACGGTCTCGACGTTGTGCGCGATCACGTCGGGACCGGCGTCGACGATCTTCCGTACCAATCGGGGCTCGCCCTGGAAGTCGGGGATGAGCACCTCGACGAGGATGCCGGGATCCCGCTCTTTGATCTCGCGGATGGTCTCGGCGAAGTGGCCCGCGCCCTGGTCGGGCAGGTCGTCGCGGTCGACGGAGGTGAGCACGACGTAGTCCAGGCCGATCTCGGCGACCGCGTCGGCGACGTTCGCGGGCTCGTCGGGGTCGAGCGCCTCCATTCCCCCCGTTTCGACGTCGCAGAAGTTACAGCCGCGCGAGCAGCGGTCGCCCATCAGCATGAACGTCGCCGTGCCGGGGCCGTTGCGGCCGCTCCAGCACTCGCCCATATTCGGGCAGTTCGCCTCCTCACAGACCGTGTGGAGGTCCCGATCCCGGAGCGTCTCCTTGATGTCGGTGAACCGACGCCCCGACGGCGGTCGCATCTTCAGCCAGTCCGGCTTCCGCCTGCCCGTGCCGCTCATATGCCTACCTTTGTGCGCCCGAGCAAAAGCCTGCGGGTGACCGGCCCACCCTCACCGCGGGGGTCGGTTTCGGCGTCGAGTCCGCGACCGCCCGGTCAGGCCGGCAGGTCCATCGCCACCGTCGTTCCGGAGCCGTCCGCCGTGATCAGCCGCAGGTCCCCGCCGCGCGCGTCCGCGACCCACTTGACGAGCCACAGCCCCAGCCCCGAGGCGTGCTGGAGCTGTGTGATCTCCCGGTTCTCGGCGACGACGGACCACTCCGTCTCGGGGATGCCCGACCCGTCGTCGGTGACCGCGAACCGGATCGCTCCCTCGTCGGTGTCGGTGACCGCGACCTCGACGACCGAGTCCGGCTCGGGGGTCCCGTACTCGATCGCGTTTTCGAGCAGTTCCCGCAGCGCGCTCTCGACCAGTTCGTCGTACCGGACGGGCGCCGCCACGTCGACGGCGACCCGAACGTCGACCGCGTCGGACCCGACCGTCGTGGCGACGAGCCCTCGGAGCCGCGATTCGGTCTCCTCGGGCGAGAGCCGGTCGCTCTCGGCGTCGCTGTTCCGCAGCACGCGCTGTATGGCCTGGGCCGTCTCGCTCGTGTCGACGAGCGACCGGCAGGCGCTTGCGATCTCGGTCGCGTGCTCGACGAGCCGGTCGTCGTCGGCCTCGGACTTGATGAGGTCTGCCCGGCCCTGGATGACGTTGGTCCGGTTCCGGAGGTTGTGCCGGAGGAGCCGATGCAGCACCTGGAGGTGCGTGCCCTGCCGCTTGACCTCCGTCACGTCGGTCAACACGACGAACGCCCGTTCGACGTCGCCGCTCCTGTATGGGACGCTCCGGAGCAGGTAGGCGTTCACCCCGCCGTCGGTCCGGGCGCGGACCTCGCGTTCGATCCCGGTCTCGCGCTCGCTGACGTCTTCGAGCGCGTCCCGGATCTCGGCCGGGAGGGCGTCGCCGGCGTCGGCGAGCGGGACGCCCTCCAGGTCGTCGTCGGTCCCGTCGGCCAGGTCGACGAACGGCTCGTTGGCGGCGTTGATCTCCGCCCCCTCGCCCCCGAACGACAGATCGACGAGCGGATCGGTCAGCGAGCCGAACAGTTCGGAAAACCGCGTGTGCTGACGGGACGCCTCCTCCTGTGCCAGGCGCAGTTCGCGGATGTTCTGGACGGTCCCGACCACGCCGTCCCCGCTGGGCTGGGCGATCGGCGTCGCCGAGATCCGGGCGGGGACCACGCCGCCGTCGCGGGTCTCCAGGCCCGTCTCGACGGCGTCGGAGCCGCCCGAAAGCGAAACCAGCCGCTCGGCGACCGCGTCGTCGTCGAGGACGTCCGCGATGTTCGCGCCGACGAGCCGCGAGCGCGTCGTCCCGAGCGTCTCCGCCAGCGACTCGGTCACCAGCGTGAACGCGCCCTCGTCGTCGATGGTGAACAGCATGTCGTCGACCGTCTCGACGAGCGCCTCGTACCGCCGCCGCTCCTGGTCGCGCTCGACGCGCTCGAACACCGATTCGGCGGTCGCAGAAAGCAGTTCGAGGAAGCGCCGCTCGTCCTCGCTGAATCCGTCCTCGTCCCGGTGGCCGACGCTGAGTACCCGCGAGTCGCCGATCGGGAGGTACATGCTCGCGTCGATCGGGGTGTCCGGGAGGTGGTCCTCGTCGGTGGCGGTGACGGTTCGGCCCTCGGTGAACGCCGTCCCGACGTGGCCCTCGTCGGCGTCGTAGCGCGGCCGCTCGCCCAGCGTCCCGGCGACCCCGTCGGACGCCGCGATCGGGACGAGCTCGTCGGTCGCCGCGTCGTGTTCGCGGACGACCGCGCCGTCGGTCTCGATGGTGTTGGCCGCGACGTCGACGACCCGCTCTGCGACCGCCGCGGTCGTCTCGGCGGCGACCATATCCTGGGTCGCCTCCAGCAGATTGTTCAGGATCCGCTGGCGCCGACGCTGGCGGCTGATGTCCCGGAGGGTGCCCACGGTCCCGGAGAAGGAGCCGTCCTCCAGCGGCCGCAGCGTCATCCGGTCGGTACACGGGATCCGCTCGCCGTCTTTCGTGATCAGTTCGACGTCGAGCTTGGCGATCGAGATGTCCCGTTCCTCGGCGTCGCCGGTCTCCCGAAGCAGTTCTCTGAGGGCGTCTTCGGCCTCCTCGACGGTCCAGTCGTCCTTGATCAGGTGGACCGACGAGCCCAGGAACTCCTCGCGGTCGTAGCCGGTGATCTCACACAGCGCGTCGTTGACGAAGATGAACCGCCCCTCCTCGTCGAGGATGTAGACGGCGTCGCCGACGGTCTTCACCAGGTACTCGTACAGCGTCTGATCCGTCGCGCCCCGCCGCTTTGCGGTGATCTCGCGGACGTAGGCCGCCGCCCCGTCGTCGTCCGGGTAGATCGTGACCTCGAACCACCGATCGTCGGGCGTCGTGACCTCCTCCCGCGTCACCTCGCCCGTCTCTCGGGCCTCCCGGAGTTCGCCCCTGATCTGTTCGGCCGACGCGGGCGTGAGGACGTCCCACAGCGACGCCCCGACGGCGTCGGCGTCGTCGACGTCGAGGAACCCCTCCGCCGCGCTGTTGAGGTAGGTCACGGCGTCGTCGCCGTCCACCTCGATGATCCCGTCGTCGATGCGCTCTAACGCCCGGACCGGGCCGCCGTCGGTGCCCGCGGCTCGGTCCGGATCGGTGCCCGCGTCGCCCCCGCCGACGCTTCCGAACGCGCGTTCGGCCTTCGCCGCGAGGAGCGCGGGGTCGTCTCCCGGCGTCCAGGTCAGGGCGTCGACCGCGCCGGCGTCGAGCGCCCGCGCGGCCGCCGCGGCATCGGTCGACACCCAGACCGTCGGGCGATCGATGCGCTCCGGGACGGCGTCGGCGCCGGCGGCGAACACGATGGCTCCGGCGTCCTTCGGAGAGGGCGAATCGGCGCCGAACGCCGCGACGTCGGCGAGTTCGCCGATGGCGAGTTCGGTCGTGGCCGCGAGCGTTTCCAGCACGGATTCGAGCTCGTCTCGTGTGGCGGTGTACTCGCCGTCCACGTACGGACGGACGGACAGAGCGTGCGTTTCCGAGACGGGAGACATTTGGTTTTAGAACCATCTCAGGACTGTTACTTCAACGTTGGTGCCTGCTTATCAGATGTGATCTTCTCGGGATCCGGCCGCCACGTGGGCTCGTCCCCCCGGCCGATGACCCGATTATCTCTATCCTCGACCGGTACCGCCGGCCCGCCGGAGCGAGGCGACGAATCGGGTGGACAGCAACACCAAACACTATGAGGGGCCGCCGCTCCCGACTAGGAGTATGGCCGAGATGGTCCCGCTCACGGTCGTCGACGGCGACGAGGAGACGGTCGTCGAGGTCGAACGCGGCGCGACCCTCCGCGAGGCGCTCCGCGAGCGCGGCTTTTCGGTCTACGGGACGGTCTCGCGGCACGCCAACTGCGGCGGTCGCGGGCTCTGTGCGACCTGCACCGTCGAGGTCGATCCCGCGCCGGAGCCGACCCACTGGCACGACGCCGCCGCGGTGCGGTTCGGCTATCCCCGGCTTTCCTGTCAGATCGCGGTCACGGAGCCGATGACGGTCAGGCTCCTCGACAAGCGCGTGTGGGGCCAGATCCTGCCGCGGCGGCGCGACGGGAGCGAGGACGGCGGCGACACGCCCGGTGAGGACTGATAGTAATTACTCTCGTCTCTTACCGCCGAACGCCGTTACCGGGGGTGGCGTTCGGCGGTAAACAGTGAGAGTAATCACTATGAGTGCGTCGCGCGCGGCTCCCTCCGCGCCGATGGAGAAACGACTTTGCCGCCGGAGTTCCCCCTCCCAACTATGACTCGTCTCGCTCCCCGTTCTCTCGCTCCCGCCCCGAGGGGTTCCCCGGCCCGACCCGCTCGGAGGTGCGGCGCGTGAAGGTCGCCGAGGTCGTCCCGGAGTTCGCCGACGCCTTCGGCTTCGATGAGTTCAACCGGATGCAGCGGGAGGCCGCGCCGGCGATCCTCGAACGCGACGAGAACGTCGTCGCGGCCGCGCCGACCGCCTCCGGCAAGACGGCGCTCGCGGAGCTGGCGATCTGCCGCACGCTCGCCGACGGCGGCACCGCGCTCTTCGTCGCGCCCCTGCGCGCGCTCACGAACGAGAAGGAATCCGAATGGGAGCGCTTCGAGGAACTCGGCTACTCGGTCTACGTCGTCACCGGCGAGCGCGACCTCAACCCCCGGCGGGCCGAGCGCGCGGACATCCTCGTGATGACGCCCGAGAAGACCGACTCCGCGACGCGGAAACACGACTCGGCGCGCTACTCCTTCGTCGCCGACGTCGACTGCGTCGTCATCGACGAGGTCCACCTGCTCGATTCGGACACCCGCGGCGGCGTGCTGGAAGTGACCGTTTCGCGACTCCGCCGGATCTGCGACCCCCGGATCGTGGCGCTGTCGGCGACGATGCCCAACATCGAGGACGTCGCGGCGTGGCTCGATGCGGTCCCGCAGACGACCTTCGAGTTCGGCGACGAGTACCGCCCGGTCGACCTCCACGCGGGCGTGAAGACCTACTCCCACGGCGACAACGCCTTCGCCGACAAGTACCGGCGGCTCTACACCGCCTTGGACCTCGCCGAAGAGCACATCCGCGAGGACGGCCAGGCGCTCGTGTTCGTCTCCTCGCGGCAGGACGCCGTCCGCGCGGCCGGCAAATCGCGGGACGTTATCGCCGAGCGCGACATCCCGATGGGCGCCCGCGGCGACTACGACTTCCACAATCAGGCCAAAGAACTCGACGACGACGCGCTCGCGAAGGGCGTCCCCGACGGCGTCGCCTTCCACCACGCGGGGCTCTCGAAGGACGACCGCGACCGCGTCGAGTCGTGGTTCAAGGAGGGCAAGATCCAGCTGCTCTTCTCGACGTCGACGCTCGCGTGGGGCGTGAACCTCCCCGCGCGCTGCGTCGTCATCCGCGACACGAAGTACCACGACCCGCTGGAAGGCGAGGTCGACATCTCGCCGCTCGACATCCTCCAGATGCTCGGGCGCGCGGGGCGGCCAGGCTACGACGACGTCGGCTACGGCTGGGTCGTCTGCGACCGCGCGGACGCCGACAAGTACCGACGCCTGCTCCGGGACGGCAAGGAGATCGAGTCCCGACTCGCGGAGGACCTCGACTCCCACCTCAACGCCGAGATCGCGATGGGAACGATCCGGGACCTCGACGACGTGCTCTCGTGGCTGGAGACGACGTTCTACTACCGGCGCGCGCAGTCGAAGCCCGACGCATACGACTTCGCGAACCTCCGCGACCGGGTGCGGGAGACCCTGGAATCGCTCGTCGACCGGGGCTTCGTCGAGATGGGCGAGGACCTCTCGGTCGGCGGGACGGCGCTCGGCCGCCTCGCCTCGAAGTACTACCTCCGGCTCGAGACCGCAGAGCGCTTCCGCGACCTCTGCGCGCGGGAGACGATCGACGCCGACGGGGTCCTGGAGACGGTCGCGGGCGCCGCGGAGTTCCGCTCGGTCTCGGCCAGGCAGTCCGAGTCCGACGCCGTCGACGCGGTGCTCTCGGACGTCGCGACCGACCTGGAGGACGGCCCCCGGAAGGTGCTGGCGATCCTCCACGCCGGGATGCAGAACAGCACCCCCGCGGACCTGCGCTCGGACGCGTGGATCATCCGGCAGAACGCGCTCAGGCTCCTCTCGGCGCTCCGGGAGTTCCTCGCCGAGTTCGCGGGCCCGCGGGCGGCCAACCTCGCGCGCCGCGTCGAGGCCCGCGTCGAACACGGCGTCCCGCGGGAGGCGGTCGGGCTCACCGCCGTCGACGGCATCGGCCCGAACCGCGCGCGGACGCTCGCGACGGGCGGGCTCCGCAGTCCTGCGGACGTCGTCGACGCCGGCACCGACGAACTCGAACGGGCCGGGCTCTCGGCGGGCGTCGCCGAGCGCGTCGTCGAGAACGCCCGCTCGCACCCCGCGATCGACGTCTCCTGGGGCGACTTCCCCGACAGCGTCGCCGCCGGCGAGAACGAGCTGTGTGAGGTCGTCGTCCGCAACCGCGGCGGCGGCGCGGCCGTGGGCGTCCGCGTGACGGTCAACGACGTCGAGATGACGACGAAAGAGGCGTACCTCTCGGAGTCGCTTTCGGTCCCGGTCGGCGTCTTCGGCGCCGACGCCGACGAACTGGAGTACGCCGTCGAGGTGACGTTCCCCGAGGCGCCGCTGTACCCGGTGCGGGCGACGCGGACCGTCGCCGTCGAGTAGGAGCTACTCGCTCCCCAGGAAGACCCGCCGGAGTCCGTCCGGGCCGTCGGCGACGACGTCCGCGCGCGAGAGGTCCAACTCCGCGTTGTGCGTCGTCCGGAACGCGACGGTGAAGGCGCCCGCCCGCACGGCGGCCTCGATGCCGTGGAGCGAGTCCTCGACCACGACGCAGTCGGCGGGTTCGACGCCGAGTTCCGCCGCCGCGCGCTCGTAGATGTGCGGTTCGGGCTTCCCCGGCTCGTCGATGTCCTCGGCGCTCAGCACCAGATCGAGCGGGCCGAGATCGAACCGCTCGCGGACGATCGCGATCCACGACTGCGGCGCCGACGAGACGATCGCGAGCGGTCGGCCCTCGGCTCTGAGAGAACCGAACAGCGCCGGGATCCCCTCGGTCAGCGTCACGTCCTCGCCGTACAGCGACCCGGCGCGGTCCTGGTAGGCCGCGACGAACTCGTCCTTCGTCACGGTCGTCCCGTACTCCCGGTCGAGGTAGTCGTAGATTTCGTAATACGGCATCCCCGTCACCTCCTCGTGGGCGGGGTCGCCGCCCTCGATCGCCGCCGCGAAGACCCACTCGTCCTCGAAGCGGTGCCAGTAGGTCTCCGAGTCGACGAGCACGCCGTCCATATCGAACAGCACCGGGCCGTCGGGCAGTGCCGATCGGCCGCCGCCGTCGCCATCGTCTCCGCCGTCGCCTGCGTCCATACCCCCCGTCGCACGCCTTCGGACAAAGACCTTCGCGAGTGGGTTCTTGACCGAGGACGGGACCACCCCCGCTGTATGTCCGAGACGATCCGCGTCTTCGCCGGCGATTGCACGACGACCTTCGAGGGCGCCCGCGACGGCGCCCGCACGCACCGCGGCCGCGTCGCGGTCGTGGTCAAGCCCGACCGCACCGTACTCGTCCACGACGCCGACGGCTACCAGCCCGTGGCGTGGCTGACGCGCCCCGACTCCCTGACGGTCGAGACCGATGCCGGGGGGTTCGGCCTCGTCGCCCGCGCCGACGACCAGGCCCTCCGCGTCGTCGCCAACGAGTCCTCGGGCTGGGTCGAGTACCCGGTCACGGAGGCGGGCGTGCCGGTCGGCTCGCACCCGGAGACGGGCGAGCCGCTGGTCCGCGCGGGCGGCGCCGTGATCGGTCTCGATTCGGATGCCAGATTCCCGCTCCCGGCGGGCGCGACAGTCCTCGACGACACCTGCGACGAGTGCGGCCTGCCGACGATTCGCGCGGAGGCCGGCGACGCCTTCGAGCTCTGTCTCGACCGCTCGTGTGCGTCGCTCGACGACGCCGTCCGCGAGCGGTTCGACCGCGCGTGGACCTGTCCGGACTGCGGTTCGGACCTCCGGATCATCCGCCGGGGCGGCCGCCTGCTCGCCGGCTGCGACGCCTACCCGGACTGCGAGGCGGCCTTTTCGATCCCCGCTGGCGTCGTCGTCGACGAGTGCGCCTGCGGGCTGCCGGTCTTCGAGACGGCGCGGGGCCGTCGCTGTCTCGACGGGACCTGCGACCGCTTCGAGGGGTGATCCGGCCCACCCGCCGACCGCAGGCCCTATGTCCCCGCCGCGTCCGCTCTCGGGTATGGAGGGGACACTGGCCGACGGGGTGGTCCGCGTCGGCGGCGACGCCAGACAGCGGTTCTACGACTCCCGGGGCTACGGCCGGCCGCTCGACCGGAACCGCATCGAACTGGCGCCCGTCGAGGCCGCCCACCTGCTCGCGCGCGGCGACCTCGACGCCGTCGTGGACGGGTCCGGGAGCGGCGACGGCGGCGCCTCGCGCCGCCTCGACTTCCGCGCGTACCTCGCCCGGACGGGCGCGACGCTCCGCTTCGCGGTCTACAAGGACCTCCGCGATCGGGGCTTCTACCTCTCGCCCGCCCGCGCGGAGTGGCCGGGCGTCGGCGGCGACGCGGCCGGTTCCGACGACGTCGACTTCGTCGTCTACCCCCGGGGGAAGGGCCCCTGGGACGACGAGATCGCCTACCGGATCCGGGTCGCGGGCGAGCGCGAGCCCGTCCGCGCGGACTCCCTCGGCGGCGTCACCCTCGCGGTCGTCGACGAGGACGGCGAGCTGACGTACTTCGAGACCGACCGCGAGCCCGATCTCGTCGCCGGCGCGGAGGGGGAACCCGCCGACGACGTCTCCGCAGGCGGCGATCGGACCGTCGCTCCCGACGCGGACGCCGAGCCGTCGCTCCCCGAGGAGGTCGCCGCCGACCTCCTCGGCGACCGCGTCGTCTGCTACGGCGACGCCGACGCGCTCTACGAGCGGCGGTTCTACGGCCAGCGGCTGTTCGGCCGCAACGCCGAGGAGGGGCCGATCCAGCTCTCGCTCGTCGAGGGCGCGTACCTCGCCCAGCGCGGCGTCGTGGACGCGGACCCCGCGGCCGTGGTCGCGCTCGGCCGGGAGGTCGAGGGCGAGCGCTTCGACCGCCGGCTGCGGACCTACGCGGACCTGCGGGACCGCGGCGTCGTCCCCAAGAGCGGCTTCAAGTTCGGGGCGGACTTCCGGGTGTACGCCGAGTTCACGGACGTCGACTCGCTCTCGCACTCGACGGACCTCGTGCGCGTGGTCGCGCCCGACCGCGTCTTCTACCCGCGGGACCTCTCGCTCGACGTCCGGCTCGCCGGCGGGGTCCGGAAGCGAATGGTTTTTGCGCTCACCGCGGCCAACGGCGAGATAGACTGGCTCTCGGTTGCCCGACTCACCCCGTGAGCCACTCCCGCATATGACACGAGACCACGACGCTCCCGAGCGCGAGGCGGCGGACGACGAGCAGACGCGACCGGCGCGTCCGGACGGCGGCGCGGACGCCGACAGCGCCGCCGGCGCCGACGACGTCGCGCTCGACCCGTGGGGCTCTTCGACGATCGCCGACTACCGGAAGCTCTTCGAGGAGTTCGGCATCGGCGAGTTCGACGACGTCCTCGCGGAGGTCCCGAACCCCCACTACCTGATGCGCCGGGGCGTCATCTTCGGCCACCGCGACTACGAGCCCGTCGCCGAGGCGTTGCGCGAGGGCGAGGAGGCGGCCGTCCTCTCGGGCTTCATGCCGACCGGCGACCCCCACATCGGCCACAAACTGGTCTTCGACGAGATCATCTGGCACCAGGAGCAGGGCGCCGACGCCTACGGGCTGATCGCCGACCTGGAGGCTCACTCGGCCCGCGGGATGAGCTGGGAAGAGATCGACGAGCACGCCCGCGATTACCTCCTCAGCCTGCTCGCGCTCGGCTTCGACCCCGAGGAGGGCGAGCTCTACCGCCAATCGGAGAACCGGGAGCTTCAGGATCTGGCCTTCGAGCTCGGCTCGAAGGCGAACTTCTCGGAGTTCCAGGGCATCTACGGCTTCGACGGCGAGACCAACGTCTCGCACATGCAGTCGGTCGTGACCCAGATGGCCGACATCCTCTATCCGCAGTTAGACGAGCCCAAGCCGACGGTCATTCCCGTGGGTCCGGACCAGGACCCCCACGTCCGCTTCGCCCGGGACCTCGCGGCGCGGATGCGCTTCTTCGGCGTGACGGAGGCGTACGCGAGCTTCGAGCTCGACGACGCCGAGCGCGCGCTCGTCGGCGCCGTCTACGAGAAGCGCGACGAGTACGCCGAAGAGCCCGACCGCCCGCGCTGTGAGGAGGCCGGCGCGTGGCTGGCCGAACTGGACGACGCGGACCTCGACGAACTCGGCGTCGTCGTCGACGACCGAGTGCGGGAGTCCGCGGTCGAGAAGCTCGACAACGGCGGGATGGAGCCGCTCCGCCCCCGCGTTCGCTTCCTCGATCTCAACGCGACCGACGAGGCCTTCGAGAGTCTGGTCGAGGCCATCGACGGCGAGAAGCGCCGCTACGACGAGCACGTCGACGCCTTCGATCTCGATCCCGAGGCGGCCGGAGAATTAGCGAGGGAGGTCGAACTCGACCACGGCGGCTACGGCTTCGTCCCGCCGTCGTCGATCTACCACCGATTTATGACCGGTCTCACCGGCGGAAAGATGTCGTCGTCGATCCCGGCCTCGCACATCTCCCTCCTGGACGACCCCGAGGAGGGCTACGACAAGGTGAAGGCCGCGACGACGGGCGGCCGCGACACCGCCGAGGAACAGCGCGAACTCGGGGGGAAGGCCGACGAGTGTCCCGTCTACGAGCTCTACGCGTACCTGCTCGCGGGCGACGACGACGAGTTCGCGAAGGAGGTCTACGACGAGTGCGTCGGCGGCGAGCGGCTCTGCGGCGGCTGCAAGGAGCAGGCCGCCGAACTGATGCGGGAGTTCCTCGAAGACCACCAGGAGAAACGCGAGGAGGTCGAAGCACTCCTCGAGGACCTCGACATCTCCCTGACGTCGTCGCGGCGGGGCGTCGCGCCGGGCGACGACTGACCGGGAACGGCGTCGCTACCCGATCGAGAGGTCGCCGCCGGTCGCCTCGCTCGCGCCCTCCTGCCACTCGATCTCGAACTCGATGGAGAGTTCGCCGTTCCCCTCCGCGGGCCCCTCGCGCTCGGCCTTCACCTCGAAGGCCGCCGTCGCGGGCGGATCCATCGTGATCGACTGCCCGCCCGCCGAAAGGGTGATCGCCCCGCCCGACTCTAGCTTCTTGGCGACCTCGCGGAGGTACGACGCGATCGCCGCTCGGTCCTGGGTGCTCTCGGACTCGAAGAGGACTTCTTCCGGCATACGTCTCCCTTCGCCGCACAGGCCGATAAACGCGCGCTCGATTCACCGTGCCAACAATCCGCACGATTTCGCAACGGTTTTGTCGGCGGCGGGTTCACCCACGCGTATGCGCCACGGACCCGACTCCGCGCGCGGCGTCGCCCGCCGATCGACCGACTCCGACGGGTCCGGCTTCTCCTTCGGGACCGCCTGACGACGGCGGACCCGGGGCCGAGGTGCGCCGACGTCCCGGCCCGGCGAAACCGTCCGATCCGGTCTCCCTGGCAGCGAAGCCCGCGGTCTTCGGAACTGCTAACTGGCGGCCGCGCAGTAGACGCGACAACGACTCCCCGATATCCAGAATGAAGCTCCCCGAATCACAGGTCGCGGCGCTGAACGCCGCGAGCGCGACGGACGAGACGCCGATCGATCGACTCGCCGAGGAGGCGGACCTGAAGCCCGAGACCGCGACGCAGGCGGTCTTCGAGCTCCGCGACGAGGGCCTGCTGGAGGTCACAGAACGCGAGTCGGTCGAGTACGAACTGACAGACGAGGGCGCCGAGTACGTCGAGGCGGGCCTCCCCGAGGTGCGGCTGTACCGCGCCGCCGTCGAGGCCGGCGCCGACGACGCCCCGGCGCAGATGGGCCGGATCATCGGATCCTCGGGCCTCGAAGGCCCCGAGGTCGACATCGCCCTGGCGAACTTCGGCCGGAAGGGCTACGGCGACATCGACAGCGGCGAGCTCTCGGCCGATCCCGACGCCGACGCGGACGACGACCCCGAGGCGGCCGCTCTCGCGTCCCTCGCCGAGGGCGGGAGCGTCGACGACGTCGACGCCGACGTCCTCGATCAGCTCGTCTCCCGGAATCTGCTGGACCGCCACGAGCGCGTCGTCCGGACGGTCACGCTCACCGACGCGGGCGTCACCGCGCTGATGGAGGGTGTCGAGACCGCCGAGACGGTCGACCGGCTCACGCCCGAGATGCTCACCTCCGGCGAGTGGCAGGACGTGGAGTTCACCGAGTACAACGTCGAGGCCGACGCGCCCGAGGTCCGGGGCGGCAAGACCCACGTCCTCCGCCAGACGGCCGAGCGCGTGAAGGACGTCCTCGTCGGGATGGGGTTCCAGGAGATGGAGGGACCCCACGCCGACGCGGACTTCTGGATCAACGACTGCCTGTTCATGCCGCAGGACCACCCCGCGCGGACCCACTGGGACCGCTTCGCGCTCGACGTGCCGCCGATCGACCACCTCCCCGAGGACCTGGTCGACCGCGTCGAGTCCGCCCACCGCGAGGGGGTCGGCGAGGACGGCGACGGCTACCACTCGCCCTGGTCCGAGGACTTCGCCCGCGCGGTCGCGCTCCGCGGCCACACCACGTCGCTGTCGATGCGCTACCTCTCGGGGACGGAAGTCGGCGAACTCGAACCCCCGCAGCGGTACTTCTCCGTCGAGAAGGTCTACCGCAACGACACGCTGGACGCGACCCACCTCCTGGAGTTCTTCCAGATCGAGGGCTGGGTGATGGCTGAAAATCTTTCAGTCCGGGACCTGATGGGCACCTTCGTGGAGTTCTACGAGCAGTTCGGCATCACCGACATCCAGTTCAAACCGCACTACAACCCCTACACCGAGCCCTCATTCGAGCTGTTCGGCAAGCACCCCACCACGGGCGAGCTCATCGAGATCGGCAACTCGGGGATGTTCCGCGACGAGGTGCTCGAACCGCTCGGCGTCGAACACGACGTGATGGCGTGGGGGCTCGCCCTGGAGCGCCTGGCGATGCTGACCACCGGCGCCGAGGACATCCGCGATCTGCACGGGACGCTGGCCGACCTTGACTTCCTCCGCGGCGTGGAGGTGACCTACTGATGCCCGTCGTCGACATCGACCCCGACGAACTCCGCGAGCTGACCGGTCACGACGAGAAGGACGACGAGGAATTGAAATCGGACCTCTTCGGCCTCGGCCTGGAGTTCGAAGGCGAGACCGAAGACGGCCTACTGCAGTTCGAGTTCGGGCCCGACAGGCTGGATCGCCTCTCGGTCGAGGGCGTCGCGCGCTCGCTGCGGTACCACTACGGCGACGACCGCGGCGTCCGGGTGCCCGACACCAACGACCCCGACTTCACCTACGTCGTCGACGAGGACGTCCCGGACGAACGTCCCTACGTCACGGGTGCGATCGTCCGCGGCGTCGACCTCGACGAGCGGAGCTTGGACTCGCTGATCCAGCTCCAGGAGAAGCTCCACGCCACGATGGGCCGCAAGCGCGCGAAGGGCGCGATCGGCATCCACGACCTGGTCGCGATCAAGGGCGAGGTCCTCCGCGAGGACGCGTCGGGCAACTCCATCACCTACACCGGGATCGAGCCCGACGGCGACACCTTCGTCCCGCTCGACAGCGACCGTGAGCTGACGCCCGCCGAGGTGCTCGAAGAGCACCCGACCGGCGAGACCTACGCCGACATCGTCGCCGACTACGACCGCTACCCCGCGATCTACGACGAGCTCGGGCTGTTCTCGTTCCCGCCGGTCATCAACGGCCGCCGCACCGAGGTCTCGACGGACTCGACTGACCTGCTCGTCGAACTCACCGGGACCGACCAGTGGACGATCGACCGGATGTGCAACATCATCTGCTACGCGCTCTCGGCGCGCGGGGCGACGATCGAGGAGGTCGAGATCGAGTACGAGGACCGTACCCTGGTCCGGCCGGACTTCGAGGTCGAGACCAAGTCGGTGAGCCACGATCGCATCGAGACGATGCTCGGCGTCGGCTTCGAGCCCGAGGAAGTCGTCGACCTCTTCGAGCGCTCCGGGCTGGACGCCGTCGTCGCGGACGACGAGGGCGAGAGCGCGGCCGAGGGCGAATCCGGCGATGGCGACGCCGCTACCACCTACGACGTGTCGATCCCGCCGTACCGCGTCGACGTGCTCCACCCGCTCGACCTCGTCGACGACGTCGGCCGCGCGTACGGCTTCGACGAGCTCGAACCCCGATACCCCGACATCGGGACCGTCGGCGGGCGCCACGAACGCTCGCGTCTGGAGGCGGCGACACGGAACACGCTCACCGGCCTGGGCTTCGAGGACCTCCTGAACTTCCACATGACCTCGGAGGAGGAGGCCTGCGACCGGATGAACGTCGAGGCCGGGACCGAGTACCTCGGCGGCGGCGAGCCCGTCGAGATCACCGAGCCCTACAGCGAGGACTACACGATCCTGCGGCAGTGGGCGCTGCCCTCGCTCGTGATGGTCTTGGAGAACAACACCCACCGCGCCTACCCGCAGGACCTCGCGGAGGTCGGCCTCGTGGCCGAGCGCGACGACGACGTGAACACTCGCGTGCGCGAGCGCCGGCACGTCGCGGGCGTGCTCGCGCGCCACGACGCCACCTACGAGGACGCGAAGGCCCGCCTGCAGGCGATCTGCCGGGACTTCGACGTCGATCTGGCGACGCCGCCGACCGAGCACCCCTCGTTCATCGACGGCCGCGTGGCCGCGGTCGAGATCGACGGCGAGGCGGTGGGCGTCGTGGGCGAGCTCCACCCCCGCGTCCTGGTCGAACACGACCTCGAACTGCCGGTGGCGGCCTTCGAGTTCGAGCTGGACGCGCTGGCGGACTGACCGCCTAATCGAGCCACTTAACAGCCCGCCCGCCGGTATTTCCGTCCAGGATGCCGAGCGGAGAATACGACCCCGACACCGTCGAGGCGAAGTGGCAAGACCGGTGGGTCGACGACGAGACCTACGCCTACGAGGGCGCCGCAGACCCCGACACCGCCTTCTCGATCGACTCGCCGCCGCCGACGGTATCGGGGAGCCTCCACTGGGGCCACGTCTACGGCTTCACGCTGCAGGACTTCGTCGCGCGCTTCAACCGGATGCGCGGCAAGGAGGTCTACTTCCCGTTCGGTTACGACGACAACGGCATCGCCTCCGAGCGCCTCGCCGAGGACGAACTCGACGTGCGCCACCAGGACTACGAGCGCCGGGAGTTCCAGCGGATGACCCAGGAGGTCTGCGCCGAGTACGAGGCCGAGTTCACAGAGAAGATGCAGGACCTCGGCATCTCGATCGACTGGAACCAGACCTACCAGACCATCTCGCCGGCGGTCCGGCGCATCTCCCAGCTCTCTTTCATCGACCTCTACGAGCAGGGTCGGGAGTACCGCCAGCGCGCGCCGGCGATCTGGTGTCCGGAGTGCGAGACGGCGATCTCGCAGGTCGAGACCGAAGACGACGAGCAGCCGAGCCACTTCCACGACATCGCCTTCGAGGTCGTCGGCAGCGGTGACGAGGACGAAGAGGAGTTCACTATCTCGACCACGCGGCCCGAACTCCTCCCCGCCTGCGTCGCGGTCTTCGTCCACCCCGACGACGACGAGAATCAGTACCTCGTCGGCGAGACCGCGCGGATCCCGCTGTTCGACCAGGAGGTCCCGATCCTCGAAGACGAGCGCGTCGATATGGAGACGGGCTCGGGCGTCGTGATGTGCTGTACCTTCGGCGACCAGACCGACATCGAGTGGTACCAGGCCCACGACCTCGACCTCCGGATCGCGATCGACGAGTCGGGGACGCTGACCGACGTCGCCGGCGAGTACGAGGGGCTCTCCTCCGAGGAGGCCCGCGAGGCCATCGTCGAGGACCTCGACGACGCGGGCGCGCTCTTGGACCGCTGGGAGATCACCCACACCGTGAACGTCCACGAGCGCTGCGGCACGGGCGTGGAGTTCCTCGTCAAGGACCAGTGGTACGTCGAACTGCTGGACAAGCGAGAGGAATACCTGCAGGCGGGGAGAGAGATGGACTGGTACCCCGAGAAGATGTTTACCAGATATCGAAACTGGATCGAGGGCCTCCAGTGGGACTGGTCGATCTCCCGCCAGCGCTCCTCGGGTATTCCGTTCCCGGTCTGGTACTGCGCCGAGTGCGACGAGCCGGTGCTGTCCGAGAAGGAGAACCTCCCGGTCGACCCGCTGAGCGACGAGCCGCCCGTCGACGCCTGTCCCGAGTGCGGCCACGATGAGTTCGAGCCCGAGGACGACGTCTTCGACACGTGGGCGACGTCGTCGCTGACGCCGCTGATCAACGCCGGGTGGGACTGGGACGGGGAAGAGTTCACCTTCGAGAACCCCGAGCTCTACCAGTTCGACCTCCGGCCGCAGGGCCACGACATCATCTCGTTTTGGCTCTTCCACACCGTCGTCAAGTGCTACGAGCACACCGGCGAGGTGCCGTTCGACAGCGTGATGATAAACGGGATGGTCCTCGACGAGAACCGCGAGAAGATGTCCAAGTCGAAGGGCAACATCGTCGCGCCCGACGAGGTCGTCTCGAAGTACCCGGTCGACGCGGCGCGCTACTGGGCCGCGGGCTCGGCCGTCGGCGACGACCTCCCCTACTCGGAGAAGGGCCTGCGGGCGGGCGAGAAACTCCTCCGGAAGCTCTGGAACGCTTCCAAGCTCGTCGAGAGCCTGACCGACGAGGCTCCCGAGGAGTTCGACCACGACGACCTCGCGGCGCTGGACCGCTGGCTGCTGGCCGAACTCGACCGCGAGATCGAGCGGCTGACAGAGCGCTTCGCCGACCGGGAGTTCTCGAAGGCGCGCGACGGCCTGCGGGGCTTCTTCTGGCACACCTTCTGCGACGACTACCTGGAGATCGCGAAACAGCGCGTCCGCGACGGCGGCGACCCCTCCGCGGCCTACACGCTGGAGGTCGCCCACCGGCGGTTCCTCAAGCTCTTCGCGCCCATCCTCGCGCACGCGACCGAGGAGCTGTGGCACGATATGCACGGCGACGGGAGCGTCCATCGGACCGAGTGGCCCGAGCCGCTCGGGGTCGACGCCGACTTCGCGGCCGGCGAGACGGCGATGGCCGTCGTCGGCGCGCTCCGCAAGTACAAGAGCGACGAACAGCTGCCGATGAACGCCGCGCTCGACCGCGTCGAGATCTGGGGCGACGTCTCCGGGTTCGAAGACGACATCTCCGGCGTGATGCACGTCGAGGAGCTGGCGACCCTGGAGGAGCGCCCGGCGGTCGAGTCGGTCGTCACCGGCGTCGACCTCGATTACTCGCTCGTCGGCCCGGAGTTCGGCAGCCAAGTGCCGGACATCGAGGCCGCGATCGAGGCGGGCGACTACGAGGTCGTCGACGGCGAACTCCACGCCGCGGGCGCCGAGCTCGGCGCGGAAATGTTCGAGATCGAAGAGGAGCGGCAGTACCTCGGCGAGGGCGAGATGGTCGAAGCCGGCGACGCGATCGTCGTCGTCCACGACGAGGCGTAACGGTCTCGCTCGACCCGTCGCTGGCTTTTATAGGTCCGCGGCGACCGCGTCCTCGATCCGATCGAAGCCGTCCCGGTCCAGCAGTTCGAGCAGTCCCTCGTTGATGTCGCGTGCGAGCGTCGGGCCCTCGTAGACCAGGCCGGTGTAGAGCTGGACGAGGCTCGCGCCCGCACGGATCTTCGCGTACGCGCCCGCGGCGTCGGAGACCCCGCCGACGCCGACGACGGGGGCGTCCGTGCGCTCGGCGACGAACCGAACCATCTCGGTCGCACGGTCCTCGATCGGCGCGCCCGAGAGCCCGCCCTTCTCGGCCCGGTTGGGGCTCCGGAGGCCCTCGGGCCGGTCGGTCGTCGTGTTGGTGGCGATGACGCCGTCGAGGTCGAAGTCGTCGACGACCGCGAGGGCGTCCTCGATCGCCGGCTCGGGGAGGTCCGGCGAGAGCTTCACCAGGAGGGGCGCGGCGCCGGCGTCGACGAGTTCGCCGAGGATCGCCTCCAGGGAGTCGCGGTTCTGGAGCTCGCGCATTCCCTCGCTGTTCGGACAGGAGACGTTGACCGCGAGGTAGTCGGCGCTGTCGGCCACCTGTTCGTACGTGTAGCGGTAGTCCTCGGGGGCGTCGTCGGCGTCGGTCGCCTCCGAGAGCGCGACGTTGACGCCGACGGGGATCCCCGGATCGGGGCCGGTCCGAAGCCGCTCGCCGACGGCGTCGGCGCCCTCGTTGTTGAGGCCCATCCGGTTGACGATCGCCCGGTCTTCGACGAGGCGGAACATCCGCGGACGGGGATTGCCGGGCTGTGCGCGGGCGGTGACGCCACCGACCTCGACGTGGCCGAAGCCGAGCGCGCCGAGGATCGCGGGGAGTTCGGCGTTCTTGTCGAAGCCGGCGGCGACGCCGACCGGATTGGGAAAGGACTCGCCGAACGCCTCGACCCGCAGGCGGTCGTCGTCGACGGCGAGTCGCCGCCGGAGCGCGTCCTCGGCCGGGGTGTGCTGGACGGCTCGCAGCCCGCGGTGGACGAGCCGGTGGGCGGTCTCGGCGGGCAGCGAGAACAGAACTGGTCCGGCCGCGCGGTAGGCCGATCGGATCACGGCGTCGCCCACCCTCGGCTGTCGTCTCGCCGGTCTCCCCCTCGCGACCGGTCGGACCCTCGGATCATCCCTCAGAAATCGTGTTCGACGTCGTCGGGGTCGGCCTTCTGGATGATGATCTTGCCGTCCCGGACCCGAACGAACACCTCGTCGCCGATCTCCATCCCGGCCACGGCGAGTTCGTCCTCGTGGAGGTTCACGTGGACGTTGTGGTACTCGCCGTGTTCGTCTTTCGCGCCACTCGGGCTGAGTTTCTTTTTCCGAACCATCGGAGCTGTCTAGCCGAAGGTTCGCCGCAGGATATACATAAGTGTTGTTTACGCCCTGTCCATCTGATTCGTTCGATTGGGGGACGCTCGCCGCCGGACGCCGACCTGGCGCCGAACGATCGGGCCTCCGCCGTTCGGGATCTCCGATGACGGAGCGGCGATTCGCGCGCGAAATCCCCGTACCGCAGTCCATTTTGCCGGTATATTTAAGCCAGACCATGTGTTTCCTTGACATAGAGGTACGAACAATGGTACGCGAGGACGGCAAGCGGAATTTCGTGATGCTCGAAGACGGCGAAAAGACCAAGCAGTTCACCGGCCGGATGCCGCGACAGGCGGCCCTGAAGGCGGCCCGTCGGCTCGAAGGCTACGAGTCCTACGGGTCCGAGGACGAGGCCAAGGAGGATCCGACGGAGATCAGACTGCTCGAACGAGGGACCGACCGAGTCCACATCTACGACGCCTGGGCCTGGCACGACAGCGCGCCGGACGACAAACCGGGGTGGATGCAGGACAACGAGGTGTCGACAGTCACTCGGGGCAACGTCTCGAAACAGGGAATCGAACACATCGACAAGTAGCGTCGCCGTCCCGTCCGCGCGCTGGCCGCCCGCCGACGTAGGGCCGTCTCTCGCCAGCGTCGGAGACCGTCCCACCGGGTTCGACACCGCTTTGTCCGTCCCGCAGTAACGGATTTCCGCGCGGTTATCATCCGAGTAGACCGCACGCGCGACGCGTGGGATGACGGCTCGGCCTCCGACCGCGCGATATTCCGATCACGCCCGCGTGCGTGTGCAGTAACACTTCGTCGAGTCGCATCGTTCGGCCCTCGCCCTCTCGGTGTGAAATCGCATAACGAAGCGGGGACGGTTCGACGGCCTTTTATGTAACCCCGGCATTCGGATTAGTACGCGGAAGCCCGCCCGGGACGCCCCGGACGGGACCTCGCCGGAACGCACTCGCAGAGCGCGTCGGCGCCGCCGACTCGGAGATGGGTCGTGGCGATACGACGGGCTTAAGTATTCGAGTCGGTTCCGGTTGAATGCGAACGACACACCGCGACTGGGCGCGGTTCGATCCCGTGCCCGATCGGACACGCCGACTTCGGTCGGCAGCGAGGTGGATCGGTGCCTTTATGGCTCCGAGCGACCTACGCTTACGTCCGCAAGAGATGAGGATTCCACCCCTGCGGTCCGCCGTACAGATGGGATCTGATGTTAGCCTTGGTGGTTCGGTGACACCTGTCTG